>CALZEK010000079.1 GCA_945639745.1 uncultured Bacillaceae bacterium | reverse complement strand
AGCACCAGCACCTCAAGCTGGCCTGTCTACCAATTCCAGCATATCCCCATATATGTGACTTATTTATGTACTGATGGAGTCACCAACCACCGCAGGCTACTTATTGAGTGTAGTTGCCTGAACAAACACCCCACTAGGCAGGGACGCCTTGGTGCCGAATAAGGGACTTGAACCCTTACGCCACTAGGACAACGGAACCTAAATCCGCACTGTCTGCCAATTCCAGCAATTCGGCATATGGCGGCCCCTGTAGGGTTCGAACCTACGACACTGCGGTTAACAGCCGCATGCTCTGCCAGCTGAGCTAAGGGGCCATATTTACTCTTCCCAATATTTAGGCCTGCGAGTCACAGGTAAGTATATACCTGCTTGGGAAAGCAAGGTATAAAGTAAAGAAAGGTTAGCATTCTTCGAGCTGTATCGTTCCATTACACTTCATCTCCTGTCCGCATTACCGACGGTGTGATTTCTCTCATGACTATAAGCCCTTCGCTTTCATCATCTTTTCTTTACCTTACATAAATATTATAACAAAAATAAAATCTTCAATACTCATTAAAAAAAATCTTTGCATATGTCGATAATAATTTTTTAATGATTCACCAATTAAATTAGTTGCATGAACTGAATGTATAGACACATAAGGATGCCTCTGCAAAATACGGATTAACTCTGCTCCACCATATCCTGTTACTCCAATAATTGCTGCTTTCATAATAACTCCGCTCCTTTTCGTATTACTCTATTATAGTATGTATAATTATAAAGTCAACAGTATATTTATAAGTTATTTATTTTTTTAGAATCTTCTTTAGATAATAAGCTTCTTATAAAAACTTTAACACTTTCTGTATTTTTATGCATTAAATACGCATAATTATGTATTCTTTTAATTCTCTTGTTTTTTGTTTTTATTTATTTAATCTAGAAGAGACTCATTTAATATAAGGAGCTGATTTTTTGAAAAAAATTAAAATAATTGAAATGGGTGGTACCATTTCTGCTGAAGGATTAAATAGGTTAGATAGACAAGATTATACGAGTGGAATCTATAATGGTAATGTTTTCCTTGATGATCTTCCAGAAATCCGTGAAATCGCTGAAGTTGATTTCTTTTCATTTACAAATGTGAGTAGTACTGAACTAAATCAAACACACTGGTTAAAATTACGATCTTTAATTGTATATTTTTTAAATAAACAAAATTATGATGGCATCGTTATTACCCATGGCACGAGTACCTTAGAAGAAACAGCTTATTTTCTTCATTTAACGCTACCAAGTAATTTACCTGTGGTTTTAGTTGGAGCACAACGTCCATATACTGCCTTATCATCTGATGCACATTTAAATTTAATTCAAGCAATTAAAGTTGCTAGTAGTGACCTCTCAAAAGATCTAGGTGTCTTAGTTAGTTTAAATAACGAAATTTACTGTGCAAGAGAAGTGACTAAGTCTCATACTTATCAAGTCCAAGCTTTTAACTCATCTGAATTCGGATTTTTAGGGACAGTCGAGCCAGATAATACAATACAATACTATCTTAAACCCCTTAGACAACATACAATGAAGAGTGATTTTTCTAATTTAAATATCACTGAACTACCTAATGTCGCAATAATTTATTCACATGCTGGTGCTAAAGGCGATTTAATTAATTATATTGTTGAATCAAACAATTATCACGGGATCGTTATAGCTGGTACTGGTGCTGGGTTAATGAGTCCAGATGAAAAAGCAGCATTGATTAATGCCGTAAATTCCGGTATTTTTGTTGTTAGGAGTAGCCATGTTGGTAATGGTCGCGTTACTGAAACTAATAATTTTAAATCTACACACTTTATTTCAAGCGATAATTTATCCCCTCAAAAAGCTCGGATTTTATTAATGGTTTCACTCCTTAAATATCAAAACCCTAGAAAAATTCAAACAATATTTTATTCACACTAAAAAAGCAGCCAATTCATTTGAGTGAATTGGCTGCTTTAAATTCTTTATTATTCATTTTTATTTTTTCATCGTACCATTTTCAGCTAAAGCTTCGTGCCATGAGAATGCTTCTGATAATACATGAGGTGTTTGACCACCTAATGCTTTAGCCTTTTCGAAGTAATCTAATGCTTGATCTTTAAAGTCAGGATGCATACAGTTATTAATTATTTTCTCTGCAGCTTGTACTGGTGTTAAACCACGAAGGTCTGCAACACCTTGTTCTGTAACAATAACATCAACATCATGGTTCGTATGATCAACATGCGTAACAAATGGAACAATTGTTGAAATCTTACCATCTTTAGCTGTTGATTGTGTAACAAAGATTGCAATACGCGCGTTACGAGCAAAGTCACCTGAACCACCAATACCATTCATAATACGTGTACCACTTACATGAGTTGAGTTAACGTTACCGTAAATATCAACTTCTAAAGCAGTGTTAAATGAAATAATACCTAAACGGCGAATAACTTCCGGATGGTTTGAAATTTCTTGTGGTCTAAAGACAATTTTATCCTGATATTTTGTTAAGTCTTCAGCTAGAGAATCTACACGTTTTTTCGATAATGAAAAAGCAGTTCCTGCCGCAAATTTAACAACACCTGCATCAATTAAATCAAAAATACCATCTTGTAATACTTCTGATGCTACAACAATATCTTTAAATTGTGAATCTTTCATTCCACTTAATACAGCGTTAGCAACTGATCCAACTCCTGATTGTAGTGGTGCTAATTCTTTAGTTAGACGTCCTTCTGCTACTTCTTTATCAAAGAACCCTAGTAAATTATCAGCAATTTGTTGTGTCTCTTCATTTGGATCAAATAAAGGTGATGGAATATCTGGTTCTTCAGAAAGTACAATTCCACGAACTTTTGCTGGATCAACCTTAATTCCAATTTCGCCAATACGATCTTCCATATTGTAAACTGGAATAGCTTCGCGCTTTTCACCTTGTACTTCTGGAATATAAATATCATGTAATCCTTCATATTCTTTAGGTGCAGTTAAATTAAGTTCGATAATGACGTTATCTGCTTCTTGAATAAATACAGGTGAGTTACCTACTGAACCTGTCGGAATAATTAATCCGTCTTCTGTAATTGCTGCTGCTTCAATGACAGCATAGTCAATTTTACCTAAAACACCTTGTCTAATTGACTCTGCGTTATGTGATAAGTGTTGGTCAATATAACCTGCTTCACCTGCGTTAATTTTCTTACGAAGTACTGGATTTCCTTGATAAGGGAAACGTAATTTAATAATGTCCGCTTCTGCCATCGACTGGTCAGCTGCAGGCCCCATTGATGCACCTGTAAATAGATTTACTTTAAAGTTTTCTTCCTTTCCACGATTAGCTAATGCTTGTGGGAATACTTTAGGTTCACCAAATAATGTGAAACCACTCATACCTATTGTCATGTCATCTTTAATCCATGATGCTGCTTCTTCTGCTGAAACTACCTTGTCTAGAAAATCCTTATTTCTAATTTTTTCGTTTAATTTATTTTCCATTTTATAATCACCTCTGAATTTTTTTGGAAATAATTTAATCTCATTTTATAATACCAAGATAAATCTAACAATTCTTAATATTTTGGATGAAAAGATGAGATAGACTGTTCAATGAACATTTTTACGCTTTAAGTTACTTATCCACGTAAAAAATTACATGCTAGATTTAATTATGCATTGATTGCTTAAAAAATGCAAACGTTTTCTCTTATTCAAATAGGAGGGGTTCTAGCTTTAATGGTTCAATATATTCATTTTCTTTATAAACGCGCATATTTCCTCCCGATATTTCATCTATAAGCATAATGTTTCCTTGTGAATCTTTTCCAAATTCTAATTTAATGTCATATAATTTTAGGTTTTTTTCATTCAAGACGGATTTTACAAGGTTTGAAATTTCTTTTGTTAGTTCTTTAATCCGATCATATTCTTTCGCTTTTAAAATATTTAGCATGGTAAGCCCTTCTTTTGAGATTGGTGGATCATTTCTTTCATCATCTTTAAGGGTAATTTCTATAAACTCAGGTAATTCCTGCCCTTCTTCACAATACTTACCATATCTCCGGTAAAAACTACCAACTGCTTTATAGCGACAAATAACTTCTAATCCTTCACCAAACATTTCAGCATCTTTGACATGCATTGTGCGTTCTTCTATATTTGCGTCAAGATAATGAGTTGGTATATTTTTTTCTGCTAATTTTTCAAAGAAATACTGTGACACTTTTAATCCTGATTTACCAGCACCTGCTAATGTCAAACCTACTGTGTTAGCACCCGGATCAAACACTCCATCTGCTCCTGTTACATCATCTTTAAATTTTAATAGGATAGTCCCATCTTCTAAACGATAAACATCTTTAGTTTTCCCTGTGTATACAAGTTTCATATTAATTCCTCCATATTTATGACCACAATGTTACAATTATCATTCCACCAAAAACAACGGTTAAATAAGTCAATGAATAATAAAACATTTGATTAGCCCATTTCATATTATCTTTCATAAAGAAACCTTTAATAGAGATTACAATCCAAATAAGGTTCATGATCGTTGCTATAATTAAAAACGATGTTCCTAACTCGCCTAAGAAAAAAGGCAAAGGAAATAATAATAAAATATAAATTAATGATTGACGTTTAGTCATTTCAGCACCATAAACAACTGGTAGCATTGGTACTCCAGCAGCTTTATATTCATCATGGCGTCTCATAGCAATTGCAAATGTATGTGGTATTTGCCATAAGAATAAAATCATAAATAAAGTAATCGGTACAATGTGATTAGCTGGTGTGAGTGTTGCCCAACCAATTAAGGGAGTAAATGCTCCTGAAATACTTCCAATGACAGTATTTAATGTATATTTCCTTTTTGACCAAAATGTATATAAGACGACATAAGTAAACCATCCCAATAAAGCGTAGATTGCGGCTTCTAATGTTGTCATTGCTATGATTATCATACCAAGAATAGATAATCCAATGCCTAACCAGAAAACCATCTTTAATGGAAAACTCCCGGTAACTGTAGGTCTAGCTTGAGTACGCATCATTTCAGTATCTAAATCAACCTCATACCAATTGTTTAATATTAATGCACCTGCTATAACAAATAAGCTTCCTATCGTTACAATCACTAGTTCTTCCCAGCGCATAATCAAATCGGCACCAGTGAAATATAATGCTAACCAATAACCTAATATGACAGGAGATACATTGGCTAATAAAACTTTACCTTTAACAAGTAATTTCAAGTCCGAAAAAAATTCTTCATATGACATGCTTTGTTTATTTAGGTCCAACTTAAACCACTTCTCTTTCTATATATCTCTTTAATAACCATCATACATTGTATCATGGTAAAGTGTGACAATCTATTAATGAAACAATCAAAATTTAATTATCTTTTTTCTATCCAACATTATTAATAATAACTTCAAAGATACGCTCTTTCAACGAATTACACCTAGACATATGACAATTAGGTTATTCCATTTAATTTTTGGTCATATCTTTGTTTAAATCTATTTGATATAGTATTAATAATTCTTATGCAGCGGATTATTTATTTAGGCTAGGAGGAGAAATGAGATAAATAAATTCCTTTATATATTTTTAGTTATCTTAACGACATTACTTATGGGTTCTTCCTTTGCAATTGGAAAAATTGGCCTAGACTATGCCTCGCCAATTATGCTTGTTGCTATAAGATTTATGATTGCAGGTACTATAATGGGGGTCATTGTTTACTTTTTAAGTAGACCACACCCAAAAGATCTAAAATCATGGATAAAAATTTTTGTGATAGGCGCTATTCAAACAGCCGGAGTCATGGGTTGTATTTTTGTAAGTTTAAAAACCATTACAGCTGGCGAATCTTCTATTTTAACATTTATAAATCCGCTGCTTGTTGTTATTTTTGGAACCTTATTTTTAAAACATCATTACCGAAAATTACAATGGTTTGGCGTTATTATAGGTTTTATCGGTGTTTTTATTACGTTTGGTGCTCATTTATCAATAAAACCAGGGACAATTCTCGGTTTTGGTGCTGCTCTTTCTTGGGCGATTGGAACTTTGTTAATTAAAAAATGGGGAAGGGAAATTGATATTTGGGTGTTAACTGCCTATCAAATGTTATTTGGCGGTGGATTATTATTTTTCGGAAGTTTTTTCTTGGAAGACGCTTTTTTTATAGTTAATTTTAAGTCTATTTCCATTCTTTTGTGGCTTGTTATTATGGCTTCTATTGTGCAATTTACCATTTGGTTTTATTTAATTCAAACTGGAGATCCTGGTAAAACAAGTGCTTTTCTATTTCTCGCACCTTTTTTTGGTGTTCTCTCTGGTGCACTTCTTTTAGATGAGCCGATTCATTGGTATGTTATTTTAGGTGGTGGATTTATTCTTCTTGGCATTTTCTTTGCTAATTGGCAACCACAAGAAAGCAAAGATAAACAGCAAAAAAATAAAACCGCTTATTAGTTAAAATAAGCGGTTTTTCTTAAAGTATTATTGCTGCAATAACTCCAATAATAAATAATGGTATATTATAGTGTAAAAACGTAGGTACACATGTATCCCAAATATGGTGGTGCTTTCCATCGTAATTAAGACCCGCTGTTGGACCAAGTGTTGAATCAGATGCCGGGCTT
>CALZEK010000078.1 GCA_945639745.1 uncultured Bacillaceae bacterium | reverse complement strand
GTAAGCGGATAAAAGATGCGATTATTCATGAAGAACAAACAGCTGCTCAGCTTGCAAAAAACTTTTATCAAGAACGTTATGACAAAATATTTGTTCTTATAATGTCAGAAGTAATAGGTCATTTGGAACATTTAGTTGCAAAAAATGAACTGAAGAAAACTTATCAAAATGCAGTTTATGTTTATAGTGCTATAAACTAATCGCCTTGTGAAGTCACTAGTTAAAGTTATTCAGAATTTTTGTATTATTAACATGAGTCTTAATTTTCTGCTTAATAATATATTTGCATTAATCATAAGTTAATAAAAATAATTTGCTGTATTTGATTCATTCAATTCATAAAAACAGAGGATAGGTGGATATTATGAATTTTTCACATTCAGAAGAACAAAATATGTTGAGAAGTTCGGTGAGAAGTTTTGTTGATAAAGAAATCATACCTCATATCGCTAAGTGGGACCGAGATGGGGAAGCTGATCCAACTATTTATCAAAAATTAACAGACTTAGGATTGATGGGCGTTTGTATCCCTGAAAAATATGGTGGCAGTGGAATGGATTATAATTCACTTGCTATTGTGTGTGAAGAATTAGAACGAGGGGATACAGCTTTTAGAACGGCTGTTTCAGTACATATTGGATTAAATAGCTTGTCTCTTTTGCAATGGGGTAATGAAGCTCAAAAAGAAAAATATTTAAAGCCTCAAGCTAAAGGAGAGAAAATTGGAGCATTTGGCTTAACAGAACCTGCTGCTGGTTCTGATGTAGCTGCATTAGAAACGAGGGCAGTTAAAAATGGCGATCATTATATTTTAAATGGTCAAAAAGCGTGGATATCCTTATGTGATATTGCTGATCACTTTTTGGTGTTTGCATATACTGGAGATAAAAAATATAAACATAAATCAATTTCAGCATTTATCGTTGAACGAGAGTGGGAAGGTTTTTCCTCTGTTGCTACAAAAGGAAAATTAGGGATTAGAGCAGGAAATACAGGAGAATTATTTTTTGAAGATGTCAAAGTACCAATTGAAAACTTATTAGGTCAAGAAGGCGAAGGATTTAAGATCGCGATGGCCTCCTTAGACAATGGACGTTTTACTGTAGCTGCCGGTGCGGTGGGTCAAATTATGGCATGTATGGAAGCCAGTGTTAGTTACGCTAAAATGAGAGAAACATTTGGTAAACCGATTGGTGAGCACCAACTTGTTCAGCAGATGATTGCGAATATGGAAGCGGGATATCAAATGAGTAAACTCCTCGTTTATCGAGCTGGAGAACTTAAAAATCAAGGTAAACGTAATACAAGAGAAACATCACTTGCAAAATGGCAAGCTTGTAACTTCGCGAATCAAGCTGCTGATGATGCTGTGCAGATTCATGGTGCAAATGGTTATTCTGATGAGTATCCTGTCGAGCGTTATTTACGTAATTCAAAAGCACCAGTTATTTATGAAGGAACACGTGAAATACATACCATTATGCAAGCAGAATACGTTTTAGGTAAACGTGCTGACAAAGAATTAACTAAAATGTTACCTAAATGGGATAATAAACAAATCTAGCAATCTATAAAAAGAGTATCTAAAATAAACTGAAGGAATAAGCTTTAAATTGAAGAGGAGCGATATCATTATGGAAGATCAAAAATTAATAAAAGTACTAGGAAATAAAGATACACTTGCACTTGCTTTTGGTGCAATGATTGGTTGGGGTTGGGTTGTTACAGCTGGCCTCTGGATTACCGAAGCAGGGTCTCTAGGTGCAATTATAGCCTTTGTTATTGGTGGAACGATGGTAACAGTAGTAGGTTTAACTTATGCTGAATTAGCTTCGGCGATTCCATTAGCTGGTGGAGAAATGTTTTATGCTTATAAAGCGATGGGACGATTACCTTCCTTTATTACAACATGGGCAATTGTATTGGGATACATATCTGTTGTAGCGTTTGAAGCGGTAGCTTTACCAACAGTTTTTGAGTATATTGTACCAAGTTATAGTACGGGATATATGTATACAATTGCGGGATGGGATGTTAATTTTACATGGGTAGCTGTTGGTATGTTGGGATCGATTTTTATAGCGGCAGTAAACTATCGTGGAATTAAATTAGCAAGTTTTTTAACCTTTATTTTAACGGCATTAATCATTGTCGCAGGAATTTTATTAATTACTGGAAGTTCAATTGCAGGTAATGTTGAAAATATGAAACCGTTTATTGAAAAAGGAAGTACGGGAATATTAGTTGTATTATTAATGACACCGTTTATGTTTGTTGGATTTGATGTTATTCCGCAAGCAGCAGAAGAGATTAATTTACCAAGGAAAAGAATTGGTCAACTATTAGTATTCTCTGTTGTTTTAGCAGTTGTTTGGTATATTGCGATTATATTTGGTGTTTCACGTATTTTATCACCAAGTGAAATTAATGAATCAAATTTAGTGACAGCAGATGCGATGGCTAAAGCATTTGGTGATAGCAAAATGATGGGTAATATTTTAGTCTTAGGTGGAGTAGGTGGAATTTTAACGAGTTGGATTGGCTTCTATGTAGGTGGAAGTCGTGCTATTTATGCATTAGCAAGAGCAGGAATGTTGCCAAAAGCATTAGGAGAATTACACCCTAAATATAATACTCCATATAAAGCTATTTTACTTATCGCGGGATTAACAACACTTGCTCCTTTATTCGGTCGTCCAGCACTTGTTTGGCTGGTAGATGCCGGTGGTTTATCATTAGTTGTAGCTTGGTTAATGGTTGCAGCCTCATTCTTAATTTTAAGAAAAACAGATCCGAATATGGCAAGACCTTTTTATCTTAAAGGTGGTAGTACGATAGGAATTATTGCATTAATTATGTCGATTGGTGTTATGATTTTATACATGCCAGGAATGCCTTCTGCACTTAGTATGCCAGAATGGGTAATTATTTTAGTCTGGATTGTTTTAGGATTTATATTCTACACAACGTCAATCAATAAATTCGGAAAAGATGAATCAGATAGATATATGAATGGTGAAATTGAACGGATTTTTAGAGATGAATAGTTTAAGAAAAAAGCTGTGATGATTATATCACAGCTTTTTATTTTATTGAATTACACAGATTTACCTAACTTAAAAACTTGATAAACGAGCATTACTTATGTTTGAATAAGAGAGAAGAGTAAAGGAGAGATTATTATTTTAAACAAACGCATGCTAACTATATTATTAGGAATAAGCTTATTATTAATCATTTCTGCTTGTGGTGATAAAGAAACAGCAGAAGAAAATCAAGAAGTGCAACCAGTTGAGATTACAGATGAAGAATTAATTGATAAAGAAGAAGTGATTGCAACTGTAAATGATGTTGATATTTTAGGTCGAGACTATAATCCAGCTTATCGTGAAAGAAAAGAATTAGAAAACTTTAATACAGATCCAAATGAAGAAATAGACACTGATAAAGTAAAAGAGATTACAATTGATGGTCTAGTAGGTCAAGAATTGATTAATCAAGAAACGAAAGAATTGGGAATTAATGTGTCTGAAGAAGAAATAGATAAAGAGTTAGATATATTAAAAGAACAACAGGGCGATATGATTGATTCATTGTTAGAACAATTTGATTGGACAGAAGAAGATTTAAAAAATCAAATTAGAAACGACTTAACAAACAATCGTTATATTAATGAGAAAATAAAAGTTGATGTGACAGAGGAAGAAGTTAAAGCTGAATATGATCGTGTGAAAGAAGAAAGTGAAAAAGTACCTGAATTTGATGAAGTAAAGGAAAATATTGAAGTCCAAATGATTAAGCAAAAACAAAATAAAGAGTTATTTAAACATATAGAAAAAATCAAAGAAAAATCAGAGGTTGATGTTAAAATATAGTAAAAATAGCTTACTCTAAATTATTAGAGTAAGCTATTTTATTAAATGATAGTTTTTAAGTGTGTTATAAACCGCTTCATCTCAGCGTCCGTTCCAATCGTAATACGTAGATATTCGCTAATGGGTTCGGTGTTAAAATGACGTACTAAAATATTGGCAGCTTTTAATTGTTGATATAATTTTTCACCGCGATGCTTAGGATGTTTTGTGAAAATAAAATTAGCTTGACTAGGTAATACATCGAAACCAAGTTCAATCATTTCTTTAATTGTCCACTCACGTGTGTTAATGATTCTTTTTGTAATCTCTTTAAAATATTGATTATCAGACATCGCTGCTTCAGCCCCTGCAAGTGCTAAGCGATCAACAGGATATGAATTAAATGAATCTTTCATGCGAATCAGTGCTTCGATTAAATCAGGATGACCTAAGGCGAACCCAACACGTAACCCTGCAAGTGCTCTCGATTTAGAGAGTGTTTGAATAACTAATAAATTATCATATTGATTAATTAAACTTGCTGCGCTCTTTTCTGCAAAATCAACATAAGCTTCATCAACAATGACGATATTATGAGGGTTATTTTGTAAGATAAGTTCAATGGCTTCAAGTTTTAAATAAAGACTTGTTGGAGCATTCGGATTTGGAAAAATAATGCCACCAGGTGCATTAAAGAACTTTTCAGGATTAATTGTAAAGTCATTCTCTAAAGACACTTCATCAACTGAAACGTTAAAGAGATTAGCATAGACTGGATAGAAACTGTAAGTAATACCTGGATATTTAATTGTGCTACCTCGCTCAAAAAAAGCCATAAATGAAAAAGCTAAAACTTCATCTGAACCATTACCAACAAAGACATTTTCAAGTTTTAAATCAAAGTTATTAGCAATTGCATCACGTAAAGAATCCATTGTGGGTGTCGGATAAAGGCGTAAAGAATCTCCTGACGCTTCGCTAATTGCTTTTATTGCATTTGGTGAAGGTGGGTAAGGATTTTCATTTGTGTTTAATTTTAATAAATTAGGCTGATTGATTTGTTCACCAGGAATATATGGTTTAGCTTCTCTTACAGCCTTTGTCCAAAATTTATTCATTAAGATCGCCCTTTTTTTCAATGTGTCTTTCGTATAAAACATCTTTAATATCATCTATTGAAACATTAGTCATATTCAATAGAACAAGAGTGTGATAAACTAAATCGGCAACTTCCCATTTAATTTCATCGCGGTCATTATTTTTCGCACCAATAATAACTTCACTTGCTTCTTCGCCTACTTTCTTTAGGACTTTGTCAATACCTTCATCAAATAAGTAAGTGGTATATGCGCCTTCTTCTGGGAAATTACGGCGATGTTCAATTGTATCAATAATACGATGAATCACATCGTGAGAATCTTTTTTAGTTTCAATAATAGGTGTGAAGAAGCATGACTCTTTACCAGTATGACAAGCAGGACCATGTGGAAGAACACTGATTAAAAGTGTATCACCATCACAATCAAGCGTCATATTAACAACAGTCTGTTTATTTCCAGAAGTTGCCCCTTTATGCCAAAGCTCCTTACGCGATCGACTATAAAACCATGTTTCTTTTGTTTCTATTGTTTTTTCATAAGCCTCTTTGTTCATATAAGCCAGCATTAAAACTTTATTTGTCTTCGCATCTTGAACAATAGCTGGTACAAGTCCTTGCTCATCAAATTTAATGTTTTCTAACATACTAAAACCCCTAACTGGAATATCTTGCTTAGAAAGTGTTTGTTTTAAATCTTTAATATTTATTTCATTGTAATGAAAGACTGAAGCTGCTAAAGCACTTGTGACGTTTGTTTGAGTGAAAAGAGTTTGGAAGTCTTCTTGTTTACCTGCTCCACCACTTGCAATAACTGGAATAGAAACAGCATTACTTACGGCTTGATTTAATTCGATTTGATAGCCATCTTTAACACCATCAGTATCAATTGAATTAAGTAAAATTTCACCAACGCCAAGCGATTCTCCTTTTTTGGCCCACTCGATAACATCAAGACCAGTATCGTTTATACCGCCTTGAGTAAAAGCGTGCCAAGTGTTTTCATCAACGCGTCCTGCATCTATAGAGAGGACAATCTTTTCTGAACCATGTTTTTCAGCAGCTAATTTTAATAAATTATTATTATTTATTGCTGCTCTCTTAATTTATTGTTTTTTTTGAACTGCATCTAAGACATCAGCAACATCTTCTAATGTACGAATGCCACCACCAACCGTTACAGGAATAGACAACTCTGAGGTGATCGACTTAATAATACTTAAAAATGTTTGTCTATCGTCTCCCGTAATGTCTAAGACAAATAAAACATCGGCACCTTGTTTTTCATAGCTTTTAGCGAGTGCGATTGGATCAGCAACATCTTGAATATCTTTAAATTTTTTCCCTTTAACAACGCGACCGTCTCGGATATCTAGGCAAGGAATAATTTGTTTATTCATTTGAACCATTTCTTTCATCCATTAATGCTTTAAAATCTAGTTTTCCATCATAAAGTGCTTTACCAATAATTGCACCATACATATTCAGCTCATCTAGATTATTAATATCTTCTAGTGTTGTAACACCACCAGATGCAATAACGTTAATAGATGTCGCATGATTAATCGCAGCTTGCTCCTCTAAGTTAGGACCTTGAAGCATACCGTCTTTGGCAATATCCGTATACACAATTGTTTTAACACCAAGCATTTCAAGTTCAACTACTAAATCAATTGCTTTAACATCGCTTGTATCTGTCCATCCCTCCGTTGCAACATAACCATTTCTTGCATCGACAGAAACAACTAGATGATCTGCAAACTTTGTCACAGCTTCTTTTAAAAATGA
>CALZEK010000077.1 GCA_945639745.1 uncultured Bacillaceae bacterium | reverse complement strand
TGCTTTTTTATCTTTTAATGTTTGGATTTCGTTTTTCACAGATTGTAATGCTGAATCTAATTCTGCTTTTTGACTTTGCTTTAATTCATTAATTTTCGCTAATCTATTTTTTGAACTTTCTGCTTCAGCTAATTTTTCTTTTACTTTAATTTCAGTTGCCTCTACTTTTTTCATTGCTTCTTTTTGAGCTTCGATTAAATCATTATCTGCTTTAGTTATTGTTGTAACAGCTGTAAATCTAGTAATGAAATCTTCAAAACCAGCTGAACCAAAAATAACTTCTAAATAACCTAAATCTCCACCTGTGCTCTGGTACGAAGATAATCTTTCTTTTAGAATTTCATTTCTTTCATCAATTTGCTTTTCAATTTTTTTAATTTCATTTTTTAATTCTTTGACTTCTTGCTCATATTTTTTAACATTATTTTCTTCTTTTTTAAGTTCTTCTTGGTTAGATGCAATCGCTGCTTCTAAAACTTCAATATCTTCATTCATTTTATTTACTTTATTAGCAGTTTTTAAAATGCTTTGTTCTACTTTATTTAAATTTTGTTCTACATTTTTCTTTCTATCTTCTAATGAATCAGCAGCTTGTACACTATCAATTTGTCCAATTCCTGTAAACATAATAAATGCTAAAAGGCTTGCTGTAAATAATTTGTTTATCAAGTTAATTCCCCGTTTCTTTTAATGTAAAATTACTTCACTAAAAATTTCACTAAGAGTACCTTAACATTTTTAAGTAACAGAGAGGTTAGGGTTTTGTTACAGGAGTATTTCATTTTAAAGATATGTTTATCTTTAGTTGTAACATTAACTTTATTTATTACATTTTTATCAAATAAAAAAAAGCTTTGTTATCAAATGATAACAAAGCTTCTTCTTATTTTATAAACTTAGAATTGTTCCGCTTCTGTTGATCCAGCTAGTGCAGTTGTTGATGATTCACCATCAGCAATAACTTGCGCTACTTCATCAAAGTAACCTGTTCCAACTTCACGCTGGTGACGCGTAGCAGTATAACCTTTACTCTCAGCTGCGAATTCTTTTCCTTGGACTAGACGAGAGTATGCTCCCATACCTTTGTCTTTGTACTGTTCAGCAAGTTCGAACATGCTGTAATTTAATGTATGGAATCCAGCTAATGTTACAAACTGATACTTATAACCCATTGCCGCAATTTCTTTTTGGAATGTATCCATATCTTCTTCAGACATATGCTTCTCCCAGTTAAATGAAGGTGAACAGTTGTATGCTAATAACTGATCTGGATATTCTTCATGGATTGCTTCTGCAAAACGTCTTGCTTCTTCTAGGTCTGGCTCTGCAGTTTCACACCAGATTAAATCTGCATATGGAGCATAAGCTAAACCACGCGCAATTGCTTGATCTAGACCTGCTTTTGTACGGTAGAATCCTTCAACTGTTCTTTCGCCTGTAATAAATGGTGCATCTTTTTCATCGACATCACTTGTAATTAAATCAGCTGCGTTAGCATCTGTACGAGCCATAATTACTGTAGGCGTTCCCATAACATCTGCTGCAAAACGTGCTGCAACTAAGTTTTTGATAGCAACTTGTGTAGGAAGTAATACTTTACCACCTAAGTGACCACATTTCTTCTCAGAAGCTAACTGGTCTTCAAAGTGAACACCTGATGCTCCAGCTTCAATCATAGATTTCATTAATTCAAATACGTTTAAGTGACCACCAAAACCTGCTTCAGCGTCTGCTACAATTGGTGCAAAGAAGTCAATGTCATTTTTACCTTCTGAATATTCAACTTGATCCGCACGTTGTAGGGCATTATTAATACGGCGAACTACTTGAGGTACACTGTTTACTGGATATAAACTTTGGTCTGGATACATTTCTCCAGCCATGTTTGCATCTGCAGCAACTTGCCATCCACTTAAGTAAATAGCTTTTAATCCTGCTTTAACTTGTTGTACTGCTTGGTTCCCAGTTAATGCTCCAAGTGAGTTAACATAGTCTTCTTCATTCACTAAGTCCCATAGTTTTTGTGACCCTATATTTGCTAATGTATAATCGATATCAATAGATCCTCTTAAACGAACTACATCTTCTGCTGAGTATGGACGAGTAATTCCCTTCCATCTTGGATTAGTATCCCAATCTTTTTGAATTTCTGCTGCTCTTTCTTTAAACATTAATATTTTCCCCCTATTTTATACTTCTATATTTTATTTTATGAGTTATTTTATAAACTCAAATTAAGCGCTTTCTAAATTAATTGCTTATTTCTTTTCACTTCTCTTAATTATACAGATAAACTCTTACTGCTATATAACAACGGAGTTATCATTAATCTTCTTTCTTTGACAAACAATAGTCACACACTAATGTATAACTTCTTTCCGACACACTAGTTCCACACTCTGGGCAAGTTACATTATCTCTCTTCATTTCCATGTTTGGCACCTCCATTTTTATGTAACAGATCGAATTTCCTTTACCTGTTGTAATACAGTATAATACATTGTCAGAATATTGCAAGCTTTTATGTAAAATTTATTCAATTAATAATTAAAAGTACAGCATAAACCCTTCCAGTAAAGCATTATACTGTTATATAAAAGTTTATTTATTTTGAATAATTATTTTTTTAACCTTTATTGACAAGAGTTTGTTATAATTATATTTAATAAGAATTTTACAAAAATTGTGAGGTTTTATGATGAGAGTTTTTGATTTTTTAGGTGTTCGTACAATCAAAACAGGTGTTGCTATCTTTCTAACAGCTCTGATATGTCAACTACTCGGTCTCCCCCCTGTTTTTGCTGTGATTACAGCTATAGTAACATTAGAGCCCACCGTATCTGATTCTATAAAAAAAGGATTAGTGCGCTTTCCTGCTTCAGCAATTGGATCGGCATACGCCGTTCTTTTTATTGCACTCTTTGGGAATTCTCCAATCACATATACATTAGCTGCTGTCTTTACAATTATTACAAGTTATAAATTAAAACTACATGCTGGTCTCCTTGTGGCAACTATTACTGCTGTCGCAATGATTGAAGTTGTTTATGACAATTACTTTTTATCTTTCCTAACTAGACTTGGCACAACATCTATCGGATTGATTGTCTCTACCGTCGTTAATATGTTTATCCTTCCCCCTAATTACATAAAAGAAATCAGTGAAAACATTAATAAATTGTATAAAAATATTGGTGAAGTCGTTCAATCAATTATCATTTTTAATAAAAAAACTCCTATAAATAAAAATAGATTATTATTATATTTAGATAAACAAATTATAAAAACAGAAGAACTCATTCGCTTTCAAAAAGATGAAGCGAATTTCCATCCTTTAGTAGGTAATAAAAAACAAGATTTTTATATTTCTCGCAAACAAATTAATCGATTGAAACTAATGGTTTATCATTTAACTAACTTAAAAAACTTATCTCTTGATAATCTTCAACTCACTTCAGATGAACAACTACTTATTGAAAATGCTGTTGAGTCTCTAGCTGAACATATGATTCATGAAACAGATGTCGACTTAAAAGTTCACGAGGTATCTATTAAACGCTTGATGCAAACTTTTTGGTTAAACAATAATGTGATGAAATATGAATCTAGTGATGGTCATCTTCCTAATGAACTTATTTTATTATATGAATTATCTGCTCTTATCCAACTTGCGTCTGAATTTGATTTAGTTAAGAACTCTATTAAAAACAAAGAAAAAGCTGTTCAAAATCAGAATATCTGATTTGAACAGCTTTTATTAGTTAATAATACCTTGTTTCTTTTTTGCTTCTATTCGACGACGGTGTAAGATAGGTTCAGTATAACCATTAGGCTGCAAATGCCCTTCAAAAACTAAGTCGCGTGCAGCTTGGAAGGCTACTGATTCATCATAATTAGGTGACATGTTTATATATTCTGGATCACCTTCATTTTGTTTATCAACTATTTTTGCCATTCTTTTCAGCGTTTCTTCTACTTGCTCTTTCGTACAAATATCATGCTGTAACCAGTTTGCCATCATTTGGCTTGATATTCTAAGTGTTGCTCTATCTTCCATTAGTCCAACATCTTTAATATCAGGTACTTTAGAACAACCTACACCTTGTTCAACCCATCTCACAACATAACCTAACATTGTTTGAGCGTTATTATCTAGTTCATCTTGGATTTCTTCTTCTGTCCAGCTAGGATCTGATTCAATAGGTATTTCTAAAATATCAGCTTGATAATCTATTTCTAGTCCATTTTCAATTATTTTATCTTGTACTTCTTTATAATCAATTTCATGATAATGTAGTGCATGTAGCGTTCCTGCAGTTGGTGACGGTACCCAGGCTGTATTTGCTCCTGCTTTTACATGACCAATTTTTTGTTCAACCATATCAGCCATTTTATCTGGCATTGCCCACATACCCTTTCCAATTTGCGCATTCCCTTGGAAACCTGTAGCAAGTCCTGTTTGAACGTTGTTCTTTTCATATGAACCTAACCATTTAGCATTCTTCATATCATCTTTACGTAACATTGGACCCATCTTCATTGCTGTGTGAATTTCATCACCTGTACGATCTAAGAAGCGCGTATTACTAAAGATTGCACGTTCTTTAACTTCATTGATACAATTCTTAAGGTTAAGACTTGTTCGACGCTCTTCATCCATAACGCCAACCTTTATTGTATTTCTTTCTAAATCTAGCATATCTTCAACACGAGCAAATAATTCATTTGTAAATTTAACTTCTTTAGACCCATGCATTTTAGGTTTAACTATATAAATCGAACCTTTTTTCGAGTTAATATGCTTACCCTTGCCTAATAGGTTGTGCTTTGCCATTAAACTTGTAAAGACAGCATCTAAAATACCTTCATAAGAATCTGACCCATCCTCATTAAGTACTGCATCATTACGTAGCAAGTGGCCAACATTTCTGACAAGCATTAATACGCGACCAGGTAATCTCACTTCTCCATTAGTAGGTGAAGTATAGATGCGATCTTCATTAAATTTGCGCTCAATTGTACGTACACCCTTATTTACTTGAACTGTTAATTCACCACGAATGAGTCCTAACCAATTTTTATATACATCCACTTTGTCGTCTGCATCTACTGCAGTAACAGAGTCTTCACAATCCATAATACTTGTAATAGCTGATTCCATCACAATATCTTGAATACCTGCTAAATCTGTTTTACCAATCACATTAGATGGATCAATTTGAATATCGATATGTAAGCCGTTATTTTCAAGTAATATCGATGCAGGTGTTTCTTCGCGACCTTGATAACCTTTAAATTGATTAGGGTCTTTTAAGCCAACTGTTTCTCCTGACTCTAATTCTATTTTTAATTCACCTTTTGCTACATAATATAAAGTTGCTGATTCATGACTTCCTTTTTCAAGTGGTACTGATTCATCTAAAAGTTCACGCCCTTTTTGAATAACGATAGCGCCTCTTTTCTCATTATAAGTTGAACCTTTTTCCTGACCATTATCTTCACTAATAACATCGGATCCATACAGCGCATCATATAATGAACCCCACCTTGCATTTGCAGCGTTAATTGCGTAGCGTGGATTATTAATTGGTACAACTAATTGCGGTCCACCTATTTTTGCAATTTCATCATCTACATTTTTAACATCAATTTTAAAGTCATCAACTTCTTCTTCTAAATACCCTATTTCTTTTAAAAAGTGTTTGTAAATTTTAGCATCAAATTCTTTATTGTCTGGGTGGCAATTGTCTATTTTGTCTTGTATATCTTGACGCTCTTTAAGTAATTTTTCATTTTCGGGAGTGAAATCGCTTACTATTTGTTCAAAATCGTTCCAAAATTTAGCTTGTTCTAATTCTGCATCCTTTAATGCCTCTTGATTAACAAAATCATATAATTGTTTAGCAACTTGAATCTTTCCTACTTGAATGTAATTTGCCATTTCATTTCCTCCTATCGGATAATTAAACCTATTGTATAACAGTATCATTATTAAATCAAACATTACTAAAAACCCTATTAGATTGATGTGTATCTGTTATACAATAAAAGTTTATCATATTTACAAAATGATATCAAATCAATTTATAAGTATGATAAACTTTATAATTATTTATTTTATAAAAAAAGAAATGAGTGTTATACACTCATTTCTTTAAATCAATTTCTTGAATTACAGTGATGGTCTATCTGAATCGTCTTTATTTATTTTTTTACTTAATTTACTTAATTGTTCTTTGGCGAAATCACGTCCACCAATTCCAAATGAAATGGCAAAGGCAATCATTAAACCACCTAAGACAAGTAAGAATCCTGTGTTTACAATTGTTTTCGCAAATTGTAATTGATCAAGTGTCATAAACACAGCAAAGACAATAATTATATATTTAACAATCGTTGCAGATAAAGGGCTATTTGCATACTTACGAATCCACTGACTTAATAGATTTGCTACAAAGAACCCTAAGCCCAGGATAATTAACGCACTAACTAAGAATGGTAAGTAGACAAGAATAGCATTACCAATGTTATTTAAAACGTCTAATTGAAGAACATTTAACGCTTCAATTGTAAAGAATAACATAATAAATACTTTTACTACACTTGTAATTACTTTAGCTAAATCAAACGAAGGTTTTTTAGAATCTTCAATGCCTAGTGAACCATAGATATTATTAATACCTGTACTTTGAAGCGATTTTTGCAAAATGCCTCCAAGTATTTTAGCAATATAGTAACC
>CALZEK010000076.1 GCA_945639745.1 uncultured Bacillaceae bacterium | reverse complement strand
TCAATTGTAGTAGTAAAACTAGAAATCACAAGCTTACAATCATTAATTCTTTTTCTCCATCATCTTCAATAACTGTTCTTAGTTCAATTTTTACATTTTTATGATTTACACTCACTTTTATCGCCTCTTACATTTATTTATCTTTACTTAGACATTATAACGATAAGCTATTTCTTTTACCAATCTAAGTTGTTTATTAATTAGAAATTAAAAAAGCTGAGCTTCTATATTAGATAATATAGAAGTCAGCTTCTTTAATGTCCTAGCAATACATGTAGCCCATGTATACCTATCTTACAAACTCTTTACTAAAAGTACAAGATTTTCACTTAAAGTTCTAAATTTGTCATAATTTGTTCACTCTTTAGCCCAATTTATCTTTTAATTCTTGTGTAGAGTTATCCCACATCTCATCTTTAAATGTTTTTAAGAATTCTTTTAAAATTGTTTTTGATTTATCATCCATGTGATCTACTACAATTTTACCTTTTAGAGATTTTTCCATGTTACCGACATGTTCTGCCATAGACTTATATGCTCGTTTATTTTTTTTATCCACAAGTAATTCACTTGCCCCTACCCCTGCATAATAAGGGCCTTTTTCACCACGTTCAACTGTAACCCAGACAATCCAATAAAGCCTTCCTTCTGGAACTTCATCTCGATTAGACAAATATTTAACACGACGTTCTATATTACTGCGAGCATGCATCGCATCCATATCGACATATGCTTTATCTTCTTCGGGGTCAACAATAATCGAAGACATGTTTTCTAATGATATCGAACCTGCGCCGTATCCACCATGACCAGATGTCGAATCATCTGCAACAATTGTAAATGCTTGTTTCTTTTTCTTTTCTTCACTCATAAATGAAAACCCTCCTCTATATTTCTCACTCTAATAAGTGATTGTATCATATTTAAAGATTAAAATTTATAAATAAGATTTACTTAATATATTTTCAATCTTTTTTTTCACTGCTTTGTCGCTAATTACTTCTATTAAGTCTTTTGGATAGTATAATTTATGATCTTCTCTTACTTTTCCTGTAATTGAATCAACAATTGCTGAGTGTTCAGAGAGTTCTTTAAGTTCTTTATTTGGCATTTGTAAATAGATAGGAATCCGACCTGCTCCATCTGGACGATAAACGTCATAAGGCAAATCCTTTGATGAGTCTATCACTAAATAATAGTCAGGATCTATACCTGCTTGAGTGAATAATCCTTTAAGTTCAGTTAACTTATCTATATGTGATTCAAAATCGAATTCTTTATATTTAAATAAACGACGATTAACAAAACGTTCAGCTAAATCACTTAATATTTCATCTGCTTCGTATTGCCAACGTTGGAAATAGTAATAAACAACTGTCTCGTCTAATGCCAAATAATCTTCAACAGCTATTTCTTGATTAAAAATGTTTTTAAATAATATAGGCTCTTCTTTAAATTGATAATTAGACTGATATAAATGTTTTACTCTATCAAATATTTTCGTTAAAATCACTTCTGCACTCCGTGTAACTGGGTGAAAATAGACTTGCCAATACATTTGATAACGTGACATGATATAATCTTCAATCGCATGCATGCCTGTTGATTTTATAACCGCTCGTTTTGTCGTTGGACGCATTACTCGTAAAATACGTTCCATGTCAAAATTTCCATAACTTACACCCGTATAAAATGCATCTCTTAGCAAGTAGTCCATTCGATCTGCATCAATTTGACTTGAAATTAAACTAATAACTAATTTATCATGATATGTTTTATTGATGATATCTGAAACCTTTTGAGGGAATTCATCTGAAACTTTAGCTAGTACTTTATTTACACCAGTATTTCCTAGAATAATTTGCTGAGTGAATTTTTCATGATCTAGCGAAAAAACTTTTTCAAATGAGTGTGAAAAAGGACCATGTCCCAAGTCATGCAATAGTGCTGCACATAAACAAACCAAGCGTTCATTTTTATTCCATTCAGGTTTTGTTTCCATTTTTTTAATAATTCGTCTAACTATTTCATACACACCTAATGAATGATTAAACCGGCTATGTTCTGCCCCATGAAAAGTTAAATTAGTTGCTCCCAATTGTTTAATTCTTCTTAGCCGTTGCATTTCAGGCGTAGCAATTAAATCCCAAATAACTTGATCATTTACACGGACATAACGATGAACAGGATCTTTAAATACTTTTACTTCATCTAATTGTTTATTTGCATAACTCATGTTATCACCCATTTCTTTAATATTACTGATACTTATTATATAATAGTTTAACAATCTAATAAATCGTTTACTTGATAAGGAGATATTAATGTGGATAAGTGGAGAGAGTTTATGAATGTAAAAGAATTACGACTCATTAATCATTTACATAAGACAAGATTTAATTCTGTTGATTACAGTGCACTAACCTCATTTGCGATTGACGATGCCTTAGCTATTTCAATTGGCGATAATACATCACCAATAACGCTTAGGTTATGGACACATGACGAGACAGTCGTTTTAGGTACGCCAGACTCGCGTACGCCATTTTTTGAGGAAGGATTAGATTTTTTAAAAAGTAAAAATCAACATGTTGTAATTAGAAACAGTGGCGGTCTTGCTGTTGCGCTAGATAGTGGTGTTTTAAACTTATCATTAATTATACCAAATAACAATAAAGTTTCGATTAGTCGAGGTTATGATATTATGACTTCTTTAATACGAGACACATTAAAAGATTACACACAACAAATAAAAGCTTATGAAATCGTTGGATCATATTGTCCCGGAGATTATGATTTAAGTATTAATGGCATTAAATTTGCCGGTATCTCTCAACGCCGTGTTAAAAATGGCGTATCTGTTCAAATCTATCTCGATATTTGCGGTCAAAGTGATTATCGTGCAAACTTAATTAAAGATTTCTATGCAATTAGCATTAAAAAAAGTCCTACAAATCTAGCATATCCTGATGTTAATCCTGCTGTAATGGGATCATTATCAGATATTTTAAATATATCCCTTTCTGTTAATGACGTAATAAATCGTTTAAATCAATTACTAGATAATAATCAAATTTTAATTCAAAATAATGACTTATCAAAAAAGGAATTGGTTGATTTTCATAAGCGTCTTGAACAAATGAATAAACGAAATGAAAAAATAAATAAATAAAAGATTCTAATCAAAGTAAATATCATTTAATGATATCGATTCGCACTTTGATTAGAATCTTTTTATTTTGCTTGTGCTGCTGTAACTAATGCTAATTTATAAACATCTTCTGAATTACAACCACGTGATAAATCATTAACAGGTTTATTAAGTCCTTGTAAAATAGGACCAACCGCTTCAAATTCACCTAATCGTTCAGCTAGTTTATAGCCAATATTGCCTGCCTCTAAGCTCGGAAATACAAAAACTGTTGCATCACCTTGAATTTCTGATTCTGGTGCTTTTTTAGCTGCTACACTAGGTACAAATGCTGTATCAAATTGAAATTCGCCATCAATAATTAAATTGTCATTTATTTCTTTGGCTTTAGAAATTGCTTCAACAACACGCTCTGTTTCTTCTGATTGAGCTGAACCTTTCGTTGAAAAACTAAGCATAGCTATTTTAGGTTCAATACCAAAAACTTTCGCTGTTTTATGGCTTTCAACTGCTATTTCTGCTAAATCATCACTTGTTGGCGCAATATTAATCGCACAATCACCAAAGATATAACGCTCCTCGCCCCTTACCATTACAAATACGCCTGAAGTTTTTTTAATGCCAGGACGTGTTTTTATAATTTGTAAAGCGGGCCTAACTGTGTCAGAAGTTGAGTTTACAGCACCACTTACTAACCCATCTGCTTCATTCATTGATACAAGCATTGTACCAAAGTAACTCTCAGTTTTTAACATTTCTACCGCTTCTTCTTTAGTTGTTTTACCTTGTCTGATTTCTAAGAAACTATCAATCATTTCATTCATTTTTTCATAATTTAATGGATTAATTATTTTGCATTTTTCTATATTAACATTAAATGCTTTAGCTTTTGCAAGCACTTCACTTTCATCTCCAATTAATATAGGTGTTAATATTTCTTTTTCTGCTAACTTACTTGTTGCAGACAATATACGTTCATCTGTTCCTTCAGGAAAAACAATTAATCTTTTTTCATTTTCTTTTAAGGCTTGTGTTAAATTGGTAAATAAATGACTCATTTTGTTCCTCCTCAATCGTATTTAACCATTTTGTTTGAATAGTTTGACAATATTTATTATAACAATCTTTAATTTTAATTCAAGATACTTCTTGCCACTATCTCTTCATTGTTATTACCTACTACTATTATGATATAGTATAGATATCTCAAGCTTTAATTATTGGAGGTAATAAGGAATGGTTGAACCGGTTAAAACATTTGATGGTTGGTACAGTTTACACGATTTAAGATCGATTGATTGGGTCGCTTGGAAATTAGCTACAGAAGCAGAGCGCAAAGATGCTCTTGCTGATTTTAATCAGTTATTAGAAAAATGGGATAAAGTTGAAGAGAACAAAGCAGGAAGTCATGCATTTTATAAAATCATTGGACAAAAAGCAGACTTTCTATTTATGTTTTTAAGACCTACAGTTGAAGAGTTAAGTGATTTAGAAACAGAATTGAATAAATCTAAAATGGGTGACTTTTTAATTCCAGCACATTCTTACTTCTCGGTTGTAGAAATATCTAGATATCGCCCAGAAAAACCAGGCGAAGATATAGAAAACTCAGACTATATTCAAGGACGCTTATATCCGACACTTCCAAAGTGGGATTATATTTCATTTTATCCAATGGACCGTCGTCGTGAAGGAAATGATAATTGGTACACCTTAGAAAAAGATATTCGAGCTAAACTACTTTATGAACACAGCTTAACAGGTAGAAAATATGCTGGGAAAATTCAACAGGTCATTACAGGCTCAATTGGATTTGACGCATGGGAGTGGGGCGTCACATTATTTGCACACGATGTCTTAGAACTTAAAAACATTGTTTATGAAATGCGTTTTGACGAGGTAAGTTCGCGTTATGGGGAGTTTGGTGACTTCTTTATAGGTACAATTATTGCTAAAGATGACGTATCTGAATTTTTCAAGGTATAACATAAAAGTCCACATGATATCAAAATCAACTTGATATCATGTGGACTTAATTTTTATTCATTAAATGATTATTGTTTTATAAAAATTTGATGATTGCATAACCAAATAATACCCAACCAATTAAGAAAAACACGCCTCCTATTGGCGTAATCATAGCAAGTGATTTTATTCCAGTTGTCGAATAAAAATACAGACTACCTGAGAATAATATAATACCAATTAAAAATGTAATTCCTGCCCAATTCAAACTAGTTGCTTGTATTTTTAACATAGCAAAAGCTGTGGCTAATAATGCTCCGGTATGAAACATTTGATAAGTCACTGCTTTTTCCCAAGTTAAAATCATTTTGTCAGATATTTTACCTTCTAATCCATGTGCACCAAAAGCACCTAAAGCAACTGCTAGAAATCCATTTACAGCTGCAACTGCCAATAATATTTTCATCATTTTATCTCTCCTCGTACATTTTAAAAGTCAAAAATTGAATCACTTGGTAAATTTGTATTTATTTGGTTATTCGTATTCCCTAGAGATTTCTCTTTAAGTTTAGTACTTGTAGAACTCATCATTTCTTGCGTTGTTTCACTTTTACTTTGCGGTTTTATATTGTCTTCCGTAATTAATTCACATAACATTTCTATACGCTTTAAAGCTTCTTTAAATAAGATTGGATCATTTATTATTTCTTCCGCTTCACTGACTTGTTCTTTAATTTTATAAAGCAATAATTCATTTGTTACCATTACTATCACCTCTTATTTTAGATCAGGTAAATCCATTGTAACATGATTAAGACAATAATAAATTATATTGTACTCATTTTAAGCTAGATTTGATCCTATCATAAAAATAACCATTTGCCTGAAATACTCAAGCAAATGGTTATTTATCAAATCAGATTATTAAATTTATTTACGTAACTGTATTTCAATGTTAATTTTAACTTTATCGCCTACAACAAAGCCACCTGTTTCAAGTGCAGCATTCCATGTTAGACCAAAATCTTTACGGCTAATTTCTGTACTTCCTGTAAATCCAGCAGCTTCATCACCACTCATAGGGTCTTTAGCCACACCTTCAAACTTCACATCAAATGTTACTGGATTTGTTGTACCTCTAATTGTAAAATCACCTGTTAAATCATAATTATCCTCTGATTTTTTAGTGATTTCTGTTGCTTTAAATGTCATATTTGGATGATTTTCAACATCGAAGAAGTCACCTGCACGTAAATGATCATCACGATCTTTTACTTTTGTATCTACTGAACTCGCATCAATTTTAAATTCAATCTCTGCATCAGTTAAATCTGTTGGATCTGCTACAATATCAGCTTCGAACTCATTAAACGTTCCTTTCACGTTTGAAATCATCATGTGTTTAATTGAAAAACCTATTGTACTATGAACTTTGTCTACATTCCATTTTGCTTTTGTCATTATTAATTCCTCCAATAATTTTAATTAATATCTTAAATTGAATGGTTACACTTTCTGAATAAATGACTTAGTCCAACTATAAACTTTGTCTTTTTTCTGCATGATATCCCAGTTTTTTTAACTGTTCATGCATCTGTTTTTTTTCTTCAATATTTAAGCAACCTAGAATA
>CALZEK010000075.1 GCA_945639745.1 uncultured Bacillaceae bacterium | reverse complement strand
TTCCGAATGCTTCAGATGCTTCAACAAGCTCGCTTGCTACTTGACGAATCCCTAAATTAGTAAAACGTACTGTAGGTGGTGTTGCAAAAATAAGTGATGCAAACACACCAGGGACCATACCGATACCAAAGAATGCAACAGCAGGTATTAAATAAACAAATGCCGGCATTGTTTGCATAAAGTCAAGAATCGGAGAAATAATAGATTGTGCTATTTTACTCTTAGACATTAAAATTCCAACTGGTACACCAATAATAATTGAAAGAATACTAGATACTAAAACAAGAGTGAGTGTCTGCATTAAATGAGACCACAAATCTTGGTTATAAACAAACCATAATCCGACGATTGAAAAAGTTGCTAAGCCTAATTTCTTTCCGGTGAGTAAGAAAGCTAGAATAGCGACAACAATAATCACGATGATTGGCGGGATTAAGTTAAGGGAATCGGCAATAAAGTTCATTGCCTCTTTACCGTCATCTTTAAAGAAATTAAACAATAACGAAAATGTAGAAGTTAATGTTTTAGTAAATTCATCGACCCATTCAGCTACAGGGAGTTTTGGGATTAAATCTAAAAGATTATTCATTCATATTCACCTCGCCATCTTCAGATAATGCAGCAATAACTGACCCACGAACAATAATACCAAGTAATCGACCATCTTCCACAACGGCAACCGGAATCGGTGCGTCATGGATAATATTAAATATTTCACTCATAGGAGTATCTTTTTTTACAGTAGGTACATTCACTTTTAATATATCATCAAGCTTACGAATATCTTTTTTGGCTGATTCAGAAGCATCACTTGCATGAACATAACCTTTTAGTTGACGATTACTATCAACAACATAAACGCCTGAAATACCTTCTTTACGCATTGCTTCTAAAGCTACTCTTGGTCCATGATTTTCAATATTAACTATTTCTGGACGTTGCATAATATGTTGAGCTGTTAAGACTTTAGAACGATCAACATCTTCAACAAACTTTTCAACATAATCATTAGCAGGGTTGACTAAAATATCTTCAGGTGAACCGATTTGAACAATTTCACCATCGCGCATAAGTGCAATTCGATCACCTAAACGTAAAGCTTCATTTAAGTCGTGGGTAATAAAAAGAATCGTTCTTCTCATTGTCGATTGTAATTCGATTAGTTCATCTTGCATGTCTTTTCTAATTAATGGATCAAGTGCTGAAAATGCCTCATCCATTAAAAGAACGTCGGGATCGTTTGCAAGTGCTCGAGCTAAGCCAACGCGTTGTTGCATTCCACCAGACAATTGATTAGGATATTGATTGAAATAGCCACCTAAACCGACCATTTCTAAAGCTTCTTTAGCTTTTTTGCTACGATTTTCTTTAGATTCACCTTGGATTTCTAAGCCAAATTCAGCATTTTCTAAGATAGTTCGATGTGGGAAAAGAGCGAAGTTTTGAAAAACCATTCCTAACTTTTTTCGGCGAATTTCTCTTAATGTTTTTTTGTCAGCTTTTGATAAATTTTGATCACCTATCATAATTGTACCTTCAGTTGGTTCAATTAAACGATTAATGAGTCTAACTAAAGTAGATTTTCCACTTCCAGATAGTCCCATTATAACAAAGATTTCTCCAGATTTTACTTCGAAAGAGGCTCTGTTAACCCCAACAGTATTTCCTGTTTTTTCTAAAATTTCATCTTTAGAATATCCTTCATCTAATAATTTTAAAGCTTGCTTAGGATTTTTACCAAAGATTTTCGATAAATTTTCCACTTCTATTACATTCATTCATTTTCCACCTTTTTAGAATTTATATTTGTTAGGTAAATATTAATAAATAGTCCGTAATGACTTCAACTCTATTATTATATGGATAAATGAGAAGATATACAACCTGATTATAAATGGAAATCCTTGTTAATTCAGAGGTTAATTAGAACATATGAATTAAGAACAAGATTAATCTCCTATTTACTTGAAATAACTAACTCATGCAACTGTTTACTTAAAAAAAGCTCTTTAATTAAAAATGAAAAAATTTAAACAATAATAAAATAAAAAAGCAAAAATAAGAATACCTAAATAAGTTGTCACACTTAAAATAAGAACTTTTTTATATTGTTTATTTAATAATGCTTCAAAGAGTTGGTTGTTAACTGTTGCAAATGTAGTGAAAGCTCCTGAAAATCCAATCCCCCAAAAGGAATAAGTGATGTGGGAGATTAACCCATGATTATTTAATGAAAATAAGTAAACAAGTAAAAGAGAACCGATAAAATTCGCTAGCCAAGTGCTGATTAAATTAGAGCGAAAAATATCATTTAATCCAAGCCGGAAAATAGCACCTATCATACCGCCTAAAATAATGTAGAAAATCATGATAAATCACCTTTTTTATTTAATGATAATGCAAATAAATATGCTGAAAAGCTAGCTATCAATCCACCTATAATCATCATTAAATAGTAGATAAACAAGATGTATGGTAAGTTAGTTAATTGAATAATGTCAGTCATCATGAGCGAAAAAGTTGTAAAAGAACCGATTAAGCCAACATTTATTGCTATTTGAAAGTCTTTAGGGAACTTAATTTTAAAACATGTTAAATTTATTAAAAAAGTAAGAATAAATGCACCAAATAAATTAATTAAAATAGTTGAATAAGGAAAAAGAATAGTTTCAATTTGAGTGATTTTTAATAAACCAAATCGACTCATTGACCCTATACCTCCACCAATTCCAACATAAATATAACGCTTAAGATTTATCATGATGCTTGTTTACATGAAGGACATAAACCATATACTTCAAATTTATGGTCATCAATTGTATAGTTTTTTAACAATGTTCCGATATCGTCCATAGGACAAATATTAAGTTTTTTTGTACCACCGCACAGATTACAAATGAAATGATGATGGTGGTGATCACCACAATTAATTCTAAAATGTTTTTCAGCATTTAAACTTGTTGATTCTAAGATATCTAAATCGTGAAATAAATGAAGATTACGATAAACAGTGTCATAACTAATACCAGTATATTTAGCTTCCATATGCTCATACAAATCTTTTGCAGTTCGATACCCATCAGAAGTTGAGAAGTATTTGATGATAGCTTTTCTTCGATGAGTCATTTTATATCCATGATTTTGTAAAGTGTTAATTGCATCATTTAAACTCATTTAAATACCTTCTTTCTTTAATTTAATTGTTAGGCGATTTAAGCTCATTGAAATGAGTAAAATTATAATCGACATAATAACAATCGTACCTCCAGGAGGTATACTTAAATAATATCCACTGATTAAACCGCCAATAACTGCGATTTCAGCAAAAATGATAGAAATAACAATCAACTGTTTGAAGCTTGAAGCAATCCGCATTGCAGCTGCAACAGGGAGTGTCATTAAAGCAGAAACAAGTAATACACCAACAATTCTAATTGAAACTGCGATCACAAGGGCGGTTAGTACGATAAATAAAAAATGAATACGTGAAGCATGAATACCTGAAACTACAGCATGTTCTTCATCAAATGAAAGAGTTAATAATTCTTTATAAAATAAGGTAATCATCATAAGAATAAAAATAGAGATTCCCAAAATCATTAAGAAGTCATTTTTACTCACTGCTGAAACAGAACCAAATAAATAGTTGAACAAATCCGTATTAAATCCATTAGCAAGTGAAATGAAGACAACGCTTAGTCCGACTCCACCACTTAAGATAATAGGAATACCGAGCTCTTGATAAGCTGTATAAACAGAGCGTAATTTTTCAATTAAAACGGCTCCAATAACTGAGAAACCCATCCCTGAATAGATGGGGCTTAATGTTAAAGTAACAAATTGTTTTTCCATAAATAATCCAAAGGCAATCCCAGCAAGTGTCACGTGTGATAGAGCATCGGCTAAGAGTGATAAGCGTCTAACAACTAAAAAAGCGCCTAATAATGGAGCGACAATCCCGATTAAAAGACCAGTTAAAAATGTATATCTTAAAAAATCAAATTCTATTATATCAGTTAGCATGTTAACAACTCCTAATCGTGATCGTGAACTATCACTTGGACGGGGTGTCCATAAATCCGTGATAAATCCTCAGTAGATAACGCTGAATACTCTTCCGAGCGTCCATGAAAATGTAAGGTTTGGTTTAAACAAACGATGTTTGTCGCATAATTAGTCATGGCTCCAGTATCATGAGTAATTAGTAACATTGTAATATTTTGTTCAGTATTTAATTTGTGAAGTAATTCATAAAAACGTTCTACATTTTTAAAATCAATCCCTACAGTTGGTTCATCCAAAATTAAAATATCTGGTTCACTAACTAATGCGCGTGCTATAAATACACGTTGTTGTTGGCCACCAGATAAATCTCCGATGTTTCGGTAAGCATATTCAGACATACCAACTTGATTAATTGCATGAAGAACTTGTTGTTTAGCTTTTTTATTTAAAAATTTTAAATAACCTAATTTAGCAGTAAGTCCCATAGAAACAACTTCAAAAACAGTGGCTGGAAAACCTTTATTGAATGTATTAGCTTTTTGTGAAACAAAGCCAATCTTATTCCAGTCTTTAAATTTATTAATAGGCTGATTATTAATAAATACTTTTCCTGAATCGGGTTCTATGAGTCCTAATAAAATTTTAATAATTGTTGTTTTTCCTCCGCCATTAGGTCCAACAAGTCCCATAAATGTTCCACGGTTAATTTCTAAATTAACATTTTTTAAAACAACTTTTGAATCATAAGCAAAGTTGATATTTTCCAATCTTATAATTGATTCAGGCATTTAAATTCACTCCGATATATTTAATGTGTTGCTTTATCTAGAACGTCTAAATTATCTTTCATTAAAGAGAGATAATTAGCATCGTTATTTAGGTCATCTTCGGTTAAAACTTCTAAATTATGCAATTGTAATTTTTCGGCTTTAATATGTTCTTTAATAATATCGGCGGTTTGATTAGAGTCATTTTGGCCGTAAATAACATAATTCAGATTATTTTCTTTTGCTAAGCGTGCAATTTCTGCCAATTGTTTTTGAGAAGGTTCATCGCTTGTAGATAAGCCACTAATCGATAATTGTTTAATCCCATAAATTCTTTCCCAGTAGCCGTATGCGGCATGAGTGACTAAGATTTGTTTATTATCTTTGTCTTTTAGGGTATTTTCAAAATCATTATTTAAATCAATCATTGTTTCTTTAAATTGAGTTAAATTATTTTTAAAGTCGGTTTCATTTTCAGAGTTTAACTTAATTAATTCTTCATATAAAATATCAGCTATTTGATTCATTCTCAGTGGATCTAGCCAGATATGTGGGTCAATTGGACTACCATCATGATGTTCATGCGAATCATCGTTATTTTTGTCATCTATGTGAGCAAATAACGATTCATGTTTACCTATTTCAATCAATTCAACGTCTTGCTTATCTAATGCACTAGCAGCTTTATCAGCAAAACCTTCTAATCCTGCACCTAAGTAAATAAAGGCATCTGCTTTTGCAAGACCGGTAATTTCTTTAGATGTAGGTTCATATGTATGAGCATCGACACCAGGAGGATAAATTGTTTCAACGTGAACATGGTTACCACCGATTTCAGCAGCAATATATTCGAGCGGGTATAGTGTTGTTTGAATAATTAATTGATCCTGATTATTATTTGTTTGATTATCATTTGAACAAGCAGAAATAAGAAAGAGTAAAACTGTAAAAATAATTATGCTATATTGTTTAATCAAGAGAAGACCTCCAATTTTAAATTGTATTTTATAGTATATCGTAATGGTTACGATTTGTAAATCGTAACCATTACGAATAACAAAACAATAAACTTGCATACCTACAGGGGGTATGTTAACCTCTTATTAGAGGTGGTTATTTATGAATGAATCATATATGAAAACATCAAAAAGTGAAGAAGAAAAAAAACGATTAGTTAATCGACTCAAAAGAGTTGAAGGACAAGTACGGGGCATCCAAAAAATGATTGAAGAAGATAGATATTGTATTGATGTAATGATTCAAATTAATGCAATTAATGCAGCTTTAAATAAAGTCGGTGAAAATTTATTAACTCATCACACATCGCATTGTGTTTTAGAAGCAATTGAATCAGGTGATGGTGAAACAGCTATCAATGAACTGGTCGATGTTATGAAGCAATATGTTAAATAATCAAGGAGGTTAAATTGATGAATAAAGAAATTTCACTTCATGTTACTGAAATGACATGTGCAGCATGTTCATCCCGCATTGAAAAAGTCTTAAATAAAAATGAACATATTCAGGCAGAAGTTAATTTAGCTACAGAAAAAGCTGTCATTAATTATGATGATGCAGAAATTAGTACAAGTGATTTAGTCGAAAAAATTCAAAAATTAGGTTATGGCGTTCAAGAAGAACGTGTTGAATTTAAAGTAACTGGCATGACGTGCGCAGCGTGTTCAAGTCGAATAGATAAAGTTTTAAATAAAACTGAAGGGATTACATCTGCTTCAGTGAATTTAACAACTGAAATAGCGACAGTTAATTACTATCCTGATTTGATTACGTCTGATCAGATGATTGAAAAAATTAAAAAGTTAGGATATGAAGCAATTAAACGTGAAGATGAACAAGCAGAATCATCCGAAGCGCGTGCAACAAAGAAAATGCAGACAAAATTAATTATTTCAGCATTACTATCTTTACCATTACTCGTAACAATGCTTGACCATTTATTTGGAATAGCACTTCCTAGTATTTTTATGAACCCATGGTTTCAATTTGCACTAGCGACACCTGTGCAATTCATTAT
>CALZEK010000074.1 GCA_945639745.1 uncultured Bacillaceae bacterium | reverse complement strand
GATTGATAAGATTGATTACGAAAATAAACGGGTCAGTGTTTGGGCTGGAACAACTTTACTTGAACTGGGAAAACTTTTATATAAACATGGCCTTTCAATGGAAAATCTCGGAGATATTAATGTTCAAACCATTGCTGGTGCAATTAGTACAGGCACACATGGATCCGGCATTAATTTTGGTAATCTCTCAACACAAGTAACCGAACTTTCAATCATCACAGCTTCTGGCGATTATTTAACTATTTCTGAAACTGAAAACAGTCATTTATTTAATGCCGCTCGTCTGTCACTTGGTTTATTAGGTATTATCATAAAAGTAGAAATTAATGTGATTTCTGCTCACCAACTTATTAGCGTTAGTAAACGTTCGACTATCAATAAATCTTTCCCAAATTTAAATGAACTGATTAAAACAAACCGTCATTTTGAATTTTTCTGGTTTCCACATACAGAGACAATTCAAATTAAAACCTTAAATCCAGCAACTTCCAATCCGAAAAACAATCTAAAAGGCCCAAGTACATTTAACGACTTAATCATTGAAAATGGCGCACTTAGTCTTGTATCTAAATTATCACGTATGCAGCCTAAATTAAGTCGATTTATTAGTAAAATGATTGCTTTAAGTATACCTACTGGACACACAATTGGTAACAGCTTTGAAATGTATGCGACACCTCGTCTCGTCAAATTTAATGAAATGGAGTATAGTATTCCAGCTGAACATATGGCTTCTGCCATGAAAGATATTAATTATGTTATTCAGAAGTATAAATTTGATGTACATTTTCCAATCGAATGTCGCTATGTTAAAGGCGACAAGCTCTGGTTAAGTCCTTCATATGAAAGAGACGCTGCATATATTGCGATCCATATGTATAAAGGAATGGCATATAAACACTATTTTGCAAAGCTTGAAGAAGTTTTTAAACACTATCAGGGTCGACCGCATTGGGGTAAAGAACACACATTAACACCAATTGATTTACAGAATTTATTTCCCAAATATAATGACTTTTTACAAGTAAGAAAACAACTTGATCCAAATAATCTTTTTCTTAATTCTTATTTAGCTGAGTTGTTTACAATTAAATAATTTCCTTTAAATAAAAAAAAGGAAGTGTACACAAGCTACACTTCCTTTTCATTTATTTAATTACTTTCGCCTTTAACTTTTACTATCTCATCTGCTACTGCAATTGTAAGTTGTTCTGAAGTCTTTGGTACAAAACTTTTTAAAATCGAGTTAATCATTGGTCCCATTGCACCACCGGCTGTAATGTTCAATGATCCTGTCATTTTTGTTTTAGTATCATCTAGCTTTTCAGCTTCGAAATAGCCATCACCTTTAAAGTTATCCGATGTACCTGTTAAATCAAACGTTACTAAATTAGGCTCTCTCCATTCAGTAATATCAACCTTTAATTTAACTGTTTTTTTCATAAAACCTAAATCACCTTTAAATTCCCATGTTGATTCATTTTCATTAATAACATCATGCGTAATATAACCTGGAACAAGAGGTGCCCAGTTATCAATTGAACTTACAAAATCCCACACATCTTCAATTGGTACATTAATTTCTGTTTCATAAACTCCAGCTGGCATATTAAATTTCTCCTTTATAAATATCTTATTATTTTATTTCACGTTTTTCAGTTTCAGCAATTGCTTTTCCTGCTAAATAGCCCCATGTCATACCAGGTCCAATAGTAGATCCTGCACCTGGATAAGCTGGTCCTAAAATAGACATTGCTGCATTGCCTGCAGCGTAAAGTCCTGTGATTCCTTTATCGCGTACATTAATCACTTGACCATGTTTATCAACACGTGGACCTCCTGCTGTTCCAATTGTTCCATAATAGATTGGAATAGCGTAAAATGGTCCTTTTTCGATTGTACCAAGGTTAAGTTCCGGTGAACCCCCACCTTGTCCCATACCTTCAAAATATGTCGTTCCACGATGGAAATCTGGATCTTCACCTTGTGCTACATAACCATTAAATTTACTTACCGTTTTTTCAAGTCCTTCTTTATCGACACCTATCTTTTCAGCTAATTCTTCAAGAGACTCTGATTCATGCATCCAATCTGGAGCGTCTTCACCCGCTGCGATTGTCACAACTAACTCATTATCTTTTAATTGACTATCAAAGACAATCCATGTGTTTTCTTCATTTGGATATGTTTGTGTTGCTTCATCATATAAATGAAACTTACGCGGCATATCTTTATATGTTGTTCCTTCATTTACAAAGCGGTTACCAAGACTATTTACAATAATACTATGTTTAAGTGCACGTGGACTATTAATTATATTAAACACGCGACCTTCATATTCAATTGAAGGGTCTTGTGTTGCAGGATACCACCATGCATCGCTCATATTAGCAAGTTTTGCACCTACTTCCATTGCCATGACTAAACCGTCACCTTCGTTATAAGGAGGTGATAAATGATGTTTTGGTTGACCTGGTAAGAATGATTTTACTAATTCTTCATTCCATTCGAAGCCACCACTTGCAATAATAACACCCTGACGTGTTCCAATATTAATTGTTTCTCCATTATGCTCAGCTTGAAGACCAATAATCGCCCCTTCATCATCTTGATAGAGCTTGAATCCTGGCGTTTCTGTTCGAACTTCGACACCGCGATCTAGTAAACCTTTCATCAGTGAACCAATTAAAGCACGACCCATCGTCGCAATATTTTTTTCCATTCGTTCACCCATAACAGCGAAATCTATTTCGTTTTTATTTGCTCCACCTTCAGCTAATGTTAATGGCGGGAAAATTGGATTACGACGAATTTTATGTTCCCACTCACCTAGCTCTTGTAAATGAAATGGTTTTGGATCTAACGAACGACCTTCAACGATTCCACCTGGTAAATTAGCATAATAATCACCATAAGATGGCGGTATAGCGAATTGAAGTGGTGTATTATCATGCAAGTATTTAATCATGTTTTTTCCTTCTTCAAGAAAAACATCTATTAATGAAGAGTCTGGTTCTTTACCATGCCCCAACCGCTGAATATATTTTAAGGCATTTTCTTTAGAATCTTCGATATTTGCCTCTTCCATGTAGTGGTTATTTGCAATCCAAGGAACTCCTCCTGACATTGCTGTTGTTCCTCCTACTTCAGAAGACTTTTCTAAAACTAATACTTCTGCACCATTATCGTGTGCTAATGTTGCAGCAGTTAAAGCTGCTCCACCAGTTCCAAGAACTATAACATCGACAACTTCATCCCAACTAATGTTTTCATTACTCATGTTATTTTACTCCCCTTCCATTTATTAAAATGCTTATTATTTAATCTTTAAATATTTTTCCTTTAAACTGTAACTATCACTATGATAGTCAGACTATCATAGTCTATTTCATCCAGTCAATTCAATTGTTTTCAGTCAACAATCAATTTTTTAAATAAGATGATTCCATCATTTATTTAGCGTATAATATAAATAACACCATAAAAAGAGGGATATTCAATGAATCCAATGGATCGATATGAACGCGAATTACAAAAAAAGAAAGAGTATCGTATTGCTTCCATACTCGATGCGGCAGAAATTTTATTTGCTCAAAAAGGAATTGAAAGAACTACGATGCAAGATATTGCAACTACTGCAAATTTAGGTGTTGCGACAATTTTTCGTACCTTTCCAAAAAAAGAACAAATTGCTGTTGCAATCGCAACAAAAAGACTTAATAAATTTCTAAAACTTTTTAAAAATATTAATCAAATGCAAGCAACTGGTTTAGAAAAAATTGAAGCACTCATTGATTATTTTTTAAAAGAATTATTATCTGACGATGGTAATGACATTAAAATTATTGAAGACTTCGAAATTTATTCAATGCGATTAACTCAACCAATAGCTGATATTGAAATGTATAAAGAAGTATATCAAGAAATCTCAAAAACTTATGCCAGCATCTTAAATCAAGCAACAAAAGATAATTCAATTCGTAAAGATATCGATATCGAAAAATCTTTAATTACATTAATAAATACTTTTGCTACTTTTGCTAGAAAACTATCCATTCAAAAAGATATTTTTTTTATAGAACTTGATTTAGAACCCGAAGAACAATTAAAATTATTGAAAAAAATTATACTTGATTACTTAAAGAACATTTAATAATTAGCATAAAAAAACACTTCTTAGTTATAACTAAGAAGTGTTTTTTAAAATTATTTTTCAACCAATTCTTTTTCACGCTTATCTTCAGATGATTCAGTGTGACGCACTAAATAATCTGAAGCACTTAATGATGCAAGCGAACCTGCTCCCATAGATGTGATAATTTGGTTATAAGGAATATCTGTACAATCCCCTGCCGCATAAACACCTGGAACATTTGTTGCACCATGTTTATCGATCATTATTTCACCATACTCGTTACGTTCAACTGTATCTCCTAGCCAGTCAGTATTTGGCACTAGTCCAATTTGAATAAAGACACCTGCTAAGTCAATATGTTTTTCTTCATTCGTTTCACGATCAACATATGTCAAACCATCTACAGTATCTGTTCCGGTAATTTCTTTTGTTTGTGCATTTAAGATTGGTGTAACATTTTCAAGGCTGTGCAGACGATCAAGTAAGACAGAGTCAGCTTTCATTGCGTCTGAGTACTCTAGAATAGTTACATGTTCTGTAATCGCTGCAAGATCAATTGCCGCTTCGACTCCAGAGTTACCACCGCCAATTACAGCTACTTCTTTTCCTGCAAACAATGGTCCATCACAGTGCGGACAGTAAGCTACACCATTGTTACGGAATTCTTCTTCGCCTGGAACATTAATTGTGCGCCAACGAGCACCTGTTGCAATAATAACAGATTTACTCTTTAATGAAGCACCATTTTCAAGTCCAATTTCAATGAACTTATCTTTTTTATCTAAACTTGTTGCTTTTTGCAAGTTCATAATATCTACATCATAGTCTTTTACATGCTCTTCAAGCTGATTAGCAAGTTGTGGACCGTCTATACGTTTAGTAGCAATGAAATTCTCAATTGTTGCTGTATCAAGAACTTGACCACCAAAGCGTTCAGCAACAACACCCGTACGGATTCCTTTACGTGCACCATAGACTGCTGCGCTCGCTCCACCTGGACCACCACCAACTACAAGCATGTCAAACGGCTCTTTTTCATCAAATTCAGAAGCATCAGGTCCACCAATTAATTTAGACAAGATTTCTTCTACAGTCATCCAACCGTCTCCAAATGGTTCACCATTTAGGTATGCAGATGGAACTGCTCTAATATTTAACTTATCTACTTCATCTTTGAAAACTGCTCCATCAACCATCGTATGAGTTATTTTAGGATTTAAAACACTCATAATGTTTAATGCTTGAACAACTTCTGGACATACTTGACAACTTAAACTTATATACGTTTCAAAATTAAGTTCTTCATCAAGATTTTTAACTTTTTCAGCTAAATCTTCATCAATTTTTGGTGCTCGACCACTTACTTGTAAGAGTGCTAGTATTAATGAAGTGAACTCTTGACCAAGAGGAACGCCTGCAAACACGATACCAGTGTCTTCGTTTTTTCGATTGACACTAAAACTTGGCGTTCTTTTAAGTTCAGTCTCTTCTACTTTTATTTTAGGCGACATAGATGATAATGTTTGAACTAATTCCATCATGTTTCTAGATGTTTCATCATCACTTGTGCTCACCTTAATGTCTATATCGTTCTCTAGCATTTCAAGATATTGAGCTAACTGCCCTTTTAATGCTTCATCTAATATCATATTAAATCGCTCTCCTTAAATTTTACCTACAAGGTCAAGGCTTGGTGTTAATGTTTCAGATCCTTCTTCCCATTTAGCTGGACAAGCTTCATTTGGATTTTCACGAACGTATTGTGCTGCTTTAATTTTATCGATTAACGCACTTGCATCACGGCCAATTCCGTCTGCGTTAATTTCTACTGCTTGTACAACACCATCTGGATCGATGATGAATGTTCCACGCTGTGCTAAACCTGCTTCTTCATCAAGTACATCAAACATACGTGAAATCTTCTGAGAAGGGTCACCAATCATAATATATTCTAAAGTACTAATTGCATCTGAATGATCGTGCCATGCTTTATGTGTAAAGTGCGTGTCTGTCGAAACAGAATATACTTCTGCACCTAAGTCTTTTAATGTAGCATACTGCTCTTGAAGATCTGCTAATTCAGTTGGACATACAAATGTAAAGTCAGCAGGGTAGAATAAAACAACACTCCACTGTCCTTGTAAATTCTTCTCACTTACATCAATAAACTCACCTTTGCTTGTGTGATAAGCTTGTGCTTCAAACTCTTCAATTTTCTTTCCAATCATTGACATAAATCTATTCCTCCTATATTTTAAGCTCTAATAGCTTTTAACAATTTGTTGTAATTACTTAATTGTAATTATTACAATCTACCTCTATTATGATAGATATTTACTCATGCGTCAAGATAAATGCTTTAGAAACCTATATAAGGCAAAGAAAAAAGCATCAGCTATCACACCGATACTTTAGAAATATATTACAAATTGTGGCTATAATTAGCGTTAAAACGCTTACAAATATTCTCGATTCTGAACTTTTATTCTTACTGTCTTGAGAAAATGAAGCTTGCAATGCAATATTTAGTTTATTCTTTTACTGAATCTACAATTTCTTTTGCATTTACTAAAGATAGATTATACTTTTCTCTAAGTGATTTAATTGTTTTTATTTCTGTTGTAATTTTCAATGTTTCTTTCGCTTCAATTTGTATTTCTTCATATTCTCCAGACTTTCT
>CALZEK010000073.1 GCA_945639745.1 uncultured Bacillaceae bacterium | reverse complement strand
AAGGAGGAAGAGGGATTCGAACCCCCGCGGGCTTTGACACCCCTGTTGGTTTTCAAGACCAATCCCTTCAGCCGGACTTGGGTATTCCTCCGTGACGACAAGTTCTAATATACAATAATATTAAAAACTTGTCAATTATTTAACGCATTTATTTAATAAATTCTTTTCCACCCATGTATGGTCGTAATACTTTTGGGATTAAAACTGAACCATCAGCCTGTTGATTATTTTCTAATATTGCTGTAACAGTACGTCCTACAGCTAAGCCTGAACCATTAATTGTATGCACGTATTCAACTTTTTTAGCTGAATTACGATAACGTATTTTAGCACGTCTTGCTTGGAATGCTTCAAAATTAGAACAAGATGATATTTCGCGATAAGTTTCTTGAGTAGGTATCCAGACTTCTATATCATATTTTTTAGCTGCTGTAAAACCTAAATCAGCTGTACACATACTCATAACACGATAAGGTAATTCCAATAACTGAAGTATCTTTTCAGCATGATTAGTTAATTGCTCTAATACCTCATATGATTTTTCAGGTTTAACAAATTGAATTAATTCAACTTTATTAAATTGATGCTGACGAATTAACCCACGCGTATCTCTTCCAGCTGATCCTGCTTCTGAACGAAAACACGCACTATTTGCTACATATTTTTTAGGTAAAGCTTCTTCTGTTAAAATTTCATCTCGGTGGTAATTAGTTGCAGGAACTTCTGAAGTTGGAATTAAAAAGTAATCCCAATCAGCAATTTTAAATGCATCTTCTTCAAATTTCGGCAATTGACCTGTACCTACCATACTTTCACGATTAACGATAAACGGTGGAATCATTTCTTCATAGCCATGTTCATCAACGTGTTGATCAATCATAAAATTAATTAATGCTCGTTCAAGTCGTGCACCCATTCCTTTATAAAATACAAAACGACTTCCCGTTACTTTACTTGCACGTTCAAAATCTAAGATATCTAAATCTGTCCCTATATCCCAATGTGGTTTGGGTTCAAAATCAAATGATTTCTTCTCACCCCAAGCGCGAACTTCAACATTATCATCCTCATCTTCACCAATAGGGACACTTTCGTGAGGTATATTTGGAATTGAATATAATATTTGAGTTAATTCGGCATCAATTGTTGTTAGATTTTTATCTAACTCTTTAATTTTCCCACCTAATTCACGCATTTCAGTTATTGCATCTGTTGCATCTTCATTATTCTTTTTAAATTCAGATATTTGTTTGGTTGCTTCATTACGTTGGGCTTTTAATTGCTCAACTTCACTAATTAAAGAACGACGCTTCTCATCAAGGTCACCAAATTTAACTAAGTCTGATAAGTCTTCACCGCGATGTTTTAAACGTTCGGTAATTTCTTTAAAATTTGTTCTAAGTAATTTTTGATCTAACATAAATAAATAGCCTCCCTTTATAAATAATAAAAAACTCTCATCCCAAAAAAGGGACGAGAGTTGATCCCGCGTTGCCACCCAAATTGAAGTATAATGACTTCCAACTTTGTCGTTTTAACGAAAAACGGATAACGAGTCAATTTATCAAAGACTAGCTCCGAGATGGATTCATTATCATTTTTAATCGATTTTCACCAGCCATCGACTCTCTAAATAAAAATAAATAATTACTATTTCTCTTCATAGCTTATATATTTAAGTTTAACTATATTTATTGTTTTTGCAAATCTTTTTAATGATTGGTTTTTACTCACTACGATCTGCCATTAAATCAGAACCTGAAAGAGTACCCATTTCAATACCTTTCATTGCTGAGCCAAGATCTTTTGATAATTCTGCAATTAGTTTATAATCTTGATAATTTTGTGTAGCTTGAACAATTGCACGCGCAAATTTTTCTGGGTTATTTGATTTAAAAATACCTGAACCTACAAAAACTCCATCTGCACCTAATTCCATCATTAACGCTGCATCTGATGGTGTTGCGACGCCACCTGCTGCATAATTGACAACTGGGAGACGACCTTCTTCTCTAATTTGTAATAATATATCATAAGGAGCTTGATTATCACGTGCAAAAACCATTACTTCATCAGCACTCATTGACTGTAATTGTTTGATTTCTGCTTGAACCTGACGTAAATGACGAACCGCTTCAACTATGTTACCTGTTCCAGGTTCACCTTTTGTACGTAACATTTTAGCACCTTCACCAATACGGCGAGCCGCTTCTCCAATATTACGACATCCACAAACAAATGGAACGCTAAAGTCTGATTTTTTTATGTGAAAAATATCATCTGCTGGTGTAAGTACTTCACTTTCATCAATAAAATCAACACCCATTGATTCTAATACACGTGCTTCAACAATATGACCAATACGACCTTTTGCCATGACTGGAATTGAAACTGCATTCATAACTTCTTCAGTAATTATCGGGTCTGCCATGCGTGCAACTCCACCCTCTTTACGAATATCCGATGGAACACGCTCAAGCGCCATTACTGCTACTGCACCAGCTGCTTCAGCTATTTTTGCTTGCTCTTCATTTACGACGTCCATTATGACGCCACCTTTTTTCATATTTACCACTATACGTCACTCCTAGTTATATTATTATTATTTAAAAAAATGGATTATATCGTCTAACAATTGATAAAACCAATTTTTCTTTCCAATAGTTTGTGTTGTTACTAAATCAACAGTATAAGATTCATATTTTTCATCTAATATTGATTTTAATTTTTCTTCTGAATTAAAAACAATTTCTGCTTGACCGACAATTTCACCTTTTTTTACTGGTGCTGTAAGTTCATTGTCTTTATTTAATTGACTTTCATCAAGATGATAAATTAATTTATAATCTTTTTCTCTCCCCTTTTCAATTGGAAGAGAAATAGCATCTCTTGTTGCAATTTCAACAGTTTCTTCTGTTCCTTTTTCTACAGGAATAGACGTTTTTTTATTTAATTGATAATTTTCGGGAAATAATTCTGTTTCAACTATTTCATTAAAACCATAATCTAATAGTTTGGCTGTTTCTTTAAACCGTTCAGCTTCACTCGTTGTTTTCATAACAACAGTAATCAGTTTTTTGTTTGCTTGATTAGCTGTAGCAGTCAATGTATAGCCTGCTAAATCTGTATGTCCTGTTTTCAAGCCTGTGACACCTTCATAATAGTATGGTTTTAAGTACGTTTCATCGTGATTTAACATCCAATTTGAATTTCGGATGATAATACCATCAAAATTAGTTTTTGTTATACTTGATATTTTTAATGCTTCAGGATATTCAGTCATAATGTGATAAGCTAATTTGGCTGCATCATAAGCTGACATTAAATTAGTATCATCATATTTTGTACTTTTGGGATGTTTTCCTTCTAAAAGTTCATTATCTATACCTGTTGCATTTACAAATTGAGTATCTTCTAAACCTATTTCTTTAGCTTTTTGATTCATCATGTGAACAAATTCATCTTCTGATCCAGCAATTAATTCAGCTAAAGCAACAGATGTACCATTATCAGAATTAATTGCCATTGCTTCATAAAGACTTCTCACAGTATATTTTTTATTTTGAGTTAAACCCACCCCTGAAAAAATCAAATTTCCTGATAGCCAATGAGCATAATCACTTATTTCTGTTACAGTTTCCCAAGTTAAATCCTGATTAGAAATTTGTTCTAAGACAAGATATTGTGTCATCATCTTTGTCATACTAGCTGGAGGTAGAGATTCATGTGCATCCTTATCATATAAAACATGACCTGTTTCTACATCGACAATAATCGCTGTTTTCGCTTTGGTTTCTAATGCACTTGTCTGATTAATGTGAATATTAAAAATAAAAACAAAGCTGACTATTAGTGATAATAAAATATATTTTATTTGTTTAAATTTATAAATCATATCTTACCTCCAAACTAAAGCTCACCTATCCATTTTACCATAAATTATACTTTATTGTCTTATAAAAAAACAAAGAATTGTATAAATACAATTCTTTGTTTAAATAAATTATTTTACTGAATAGTTTGGCGCTTCTTTTGTAATTTGTATTTCATGTGGATGACTTTCAATTAATCCTGCATTAGTTATTTTTATAAATTGAGCGTCATTTCTTAATGATTCTAAATCTTTTGTACCACAATAACCCATTCCTGCTCTGACGCCACCTACTAATTGTTGTATAGTATTTAACAATGATCCTTTGTAAGCAACACGTCCTTCAATACCTTCAGGAACTAACTTTTTAGCATCATCTTCTACATCTTGGAAATAGCGGTCTTTTGAACCTGCTTTCATTGCACTAATTGACCCCATACCACGATATACTTTATATTGTCTACCTTGGAAGATTTCCATTTCACCTGGACTTTCTGTTACACCTGCAAATAAACTACCTAACATGACAGCGTGTGCTCCAGCTGCTAGTGCTTTAACAATATCGCCTGAAAATTTAATTCCACCATCTGCAATAATTGGAATACCATGTTTTTTTGCTTCATTTGCACATTCATAAACAGCCGTTATTTGTGGAACACCAATTCCAGCTATAACACGTGTAGTACAAATTGAGCCAGGACCAATACCTACTTTAATAATGTTAGCGCCCGCTTCTATTAAATCTCTTGTTGCTTCAGCAGTAGCAACATTACCAGCTATAATATCTAATTCTGGATAAGCCGATCTAATTTCTTTAACTTTTTCTAAAACACCTTGTGAATGACCGTGAGCTGTATCAATAACTATCACATCAACATGAGCTTCAACTAATTTATCTATACGTGTCATCGCATCAGCTGTTACTCCAACAGCAGCACCTACTAATAAGCGACCGTGAACATCTTTAGCTGAATTAGGGAATTCAATTACTTTTTCAATGTCTTTAATAGTAATCAGTCCACGCAAGATACCTTCATCATCAACTAAAGGTAATTTTTCTATTTTATATTTCTGAAGTACTTTTTGTGCTTCTTCTAATGTTGTTCCAACTGAAGCAGTAATTAAATCTTCACTTGTCATCACTTCTGAAATTAAAATCGAGTAATCTTCAATAAAACGTAAGTCTCTATTTGTTAAAATACCAACAAGTTTTTGCTCGTCAATATTATTTACAATAGGTACTCCTGAGATTTTAAATTTACCCATTAAATGTTCAGCATCATATACTTGGTGTTCAGGAGTTAAGAAAAATGGATTTGTGATTACACCACTTTCAGAACGCTTAACACGATCGACTTGTTCAGCTTGTTCTTCAATAGACATATTTTTATGGATAACACCAAACCCACCTTGTCTTGCCATTGAAATAGCCATATCTGATTCTGTTACTGTATCCATACCAGCACTAATAAACGGTGTACTTAATTTTATTTTAGGAGAAAGTCTCGTTTCAATACTAACTTCATTAGGTAAAAACTCCGATTTTGCTGGAATGAGTAACACATCATCAAATGTAAGTCCTTCTTTTACAAATTTATCTTTTTCCACTTTTATTCCTCCTGTTTTTTTATCTTTTTTCGATTTAGATAATTCTATTATTATTTACAATACGTCAACATAGTAAGTTTTTCAAGCCTGAGTATTCCAAGATTGATAAAAGGAAAAAGAACGCGCAATCATAGCTCGTTCTTTTCCTTTTAAATACATTTTATTCATTTATTTCATCATTTTTAGCTTCGTCTAACAATTCTTCTTCTTCTGTTTCGGCAACTTTTGCTACAGTAGCAACTTCTTCGTCACCTTGTAAACGAATTAAACGAACGCCTTGTGTATTTCTACCTGTTACTGAAATACTTTCAACAGGAATACGAATCAGAACACCGTCAATTGTAATTAACATAATATCTTCATTGCCTAAAACTGGTTTTACTGCAACAACATGACCTGTATCTTCAGTTAATTTACTAGAGAAATAGCCTTTACCACCACGATTAGTACGACGATATTCACTTTCATCTGTTCGTTTCCCTACACCTTTACTCGTTACATGAAGGATTTGTGAATTTTCTTCAATAATCTCCATGGAAACAACACGATCATCTTCACGTAGACGAATACCTCTAACTCCTGCTGCATTTCGTCCCATCGATCTGACTGCATTTTCTTCAAAGCGAATGATATAACCATTTTGAGTAGCAATAGCAATATCTTTGTTACCATCCGTTAAACGAACTGATATTAACTCATCTTCTTCATTCAATCCAATAGCTATTAAACCACCTTTTCTAATATTAGCAAATTGTGGTAACGTAGTTCGTTTTGATAAGCCATGTTTAGTTGTAAAGAATAGAAACGAATCTTCATCAAATTCATCTACACTTATCACAGCATTAACCCATTCATCTTTTTCAATATCTAATAAGTTAATTAAAGGTAAACCTTTCGCTGTCCGACTAAATTCTGGAATTTCATATCCTCGTGCACGATAAACTTTTCCTTTGTTTGTAAAGAATAAAATTGTGTCGTGTGTTGAAGTGGATACTAAGTGTTCAACGAAATCATCTTCGTTTGTGCCCATTCCTTGGATACCTCTACCACCACGATTTTGTGTACGGTACGTAGATGCTGGTAAACGTTTAATATAACCTTTATGTGTCAATGTAACAACAATTTTTTCTTCTGGGATTAAATCTTCATCCTCAAAGAAATCTAAACTGCTCGCTGTTATTTCTGAACGACGCTCATCATCAAAACGTTCTTTAATATCAATTAATTCTTCACGAATAATTTCTAATACTTTTTCTTCATCAGCTAAAATTGCTTTATACTCTTCAATTTTAATAAGTAATTCTTTATATTCTTCATCAATTTTATCTCTTTCTAATCCTGTTAAAC
>CALZEK010000072.1 GCA_945639745.1 uncultured Bacillaceae bacterium | reverse complement strand
TTATGGTAAAAAACTTGTTGAAAATAAAGAACTGATTCGTGATATCCAAAACACAACAAATGAAATGCTTGGTTTAGAAGAGCAGTTACCAAAAGTTTAATTTTAAATAAAATAAAAAACCTTCTCCAAATTTATGGAGAAGGTTTTTTATTATTTTTTGTCTTCCCAGCATTCAGCATTTTTTAGTCCTGGAATTGAACTTGCTTTAAATACAGGATTTAATCCCATTTTACGTTGTTTTGAAAAGTCTTCTAACACTTTAAAGGCGACTTTACCGAGTAAAGCAATTGCAAACAAGTTGATAATAGCCATCAGCCCCATAAATAAATCAGCCATAGACCAAACAATCTCAACAGTAGCTAGTGATCCAAACATAATCATAATCAGAACTAAAAAGCGGTAAGCAATTAACCAAGATTTATGCGCTTTTATAAATTCTATATTTGTTTCACCATAGTAGTAATTTCCAATAATTGAACTAAATGCAAAGAATAAAATAGCAAAGGCAATAAAGTATGTTGCCCATGGTCCCACATGTAAAGCTAATGATTCTTGTGTTAAAATAATCCCATTTTGCTCACCAGTTGTGTATAGACCAGCTAAAATAATTATAAACGCAGTTGCTGAACAAATAATAATTGTATCAAAGAATACACCTAAACTTTGAACTAATCCTTGTTTAGCAGGGTGTGAAACGTTAGCTGTTGCAGCTGCGTTTGGTACACTTCCCATTCCTGCTTCATTTGAGAACAACCCACGGCGAATCCCTTGTAGTAATGCTGCACCAATTCCACCACCAACAACTTCTCTTAAACCAAAAGCACTGTCAATAATTAATTTGAACACGGCTGGAATTTCTGAAAAATTCATAATCACTACATAAAGAGCGACAATTAAATAAAATGTAGCCATAATCGGTACAATTAATTGTGTGACTTTAACAATTCTTGTTACGCCACCAAAAATAACGACTGAAGCGACAAGTACAAGAATAATTCCAATTAACCAATCAGGTACATTAAATACATCCATAAACGATTGACTAATCGTGTTTGATTGCACCGCATTAAAAATAAACCCAAAACAAAGCGTTAGCAAAATCGCAAAAACAATCCCTAACTTACGATATCCGAGAGCTCGTTCGATATAATAAGCTGGTCCACCGCGGAACATGCCTTTATCTTCTATTTTGTATACTTGAGCTAAAGTACTTTCAATAAAAGCTGTTGCCATACCAATAATCGCAATAATCCACATCCAAAAAACTGCACCCGGACCACCTATTCCAATTGCTAAAGCTACACCGGTGATGTTTCCAGTACCGACACGAGAAGCAGCACTAATGGTAAATGCTTGGAAAGGTGAAACACCGTCATCGTTATCTTTTCTTTCAACAATTAATCGAAACATCTCGCCAAATAAACGTACCTGAACAAATCTTGTGCGAATCGTGAAATAAATACCAATCAGAAGCAAAGCACCAATTAAAATATACGTCCAAATAAAATCATTAAATGGACCGACAAGCCAATCTAAAACAATCACTGTTTCCACCTCATTATTAAAGATTAAGATATGTAAAAAACACGAGATAAATCTGTGTATTTAATACATTCTAGGATAGATTACAGAACTAGTGAAGCGCTGTCAAATAATACTTTAATTAAATCAATTTAAATAAATATTCTGATAAAAACGTCTATTAAACAATAAATTTTAATAAGAGATAAATAAACAGTATAATATAGAAAAGTACTTCATGATCTGTGATTGAAATAAATAGGGGGTTTCAAAGATGGTTTCATTTATTAAAGAAGATTATGTCCGCTGTGTGTGGCCTGGTTTATCATTGCCATTAGGTAAAAATGGGGATTTTTTAGAAAAGTATTTTAAAATAAAATATGATATGAATATTGAACATCTAGAACAAACAAAAACATTGCCTGGCAATGGTCCACAAGGTGGAAGAGTCGATCAAATCTTTAATGTTAATAAGGACAGCATAGAAAAGTTAAAAGCAATTAAAGAAAAAGAAGGCATTCACTACGCAGAGGAAATAATTTTAAGAAATGAGCAACATATTTATAATGAACGAATCTATTTGAGATATTTAAAGAATGCAGAAACTAAATTAATTAAATCAGGTGAGATTTCAAAAGAAAATAGATATCAAGCAAGTAGATAATATAGACTCATCAATGCGAGATTCCATCTAAATTATGAAGGAATCTTTTTTATATATGACTAAATGTGACGAATTAATAAATATAACTTATCCGACTTCAAAATATAAACAATCTATTATACGATAAATAAAATGTAAATGTCAACTATAAAACTTGTAAAAAAACAGAAAACATGCTATTATAATAGTTAGAATACTTTTACAATAAAGTCATAATTCGTACGCAGTTTCTTTGAAAAAGAAGATGTGTACGAATGTTTAATTTAGAGATAAATTAAACAGAATAAGGAGCGTGGGTTGATGAATTTAATTAATGAAGAAATAACTCATAAGATATTTGGAGAAGGAAAAATTGTTAAATTAGATGAATATATTATTACAATTGATTTTGATAATGATGTTAAAGATTTTGTCTATCCGGATGTGTTCAGAGAGTTTATTACGTTAAAAAATGCTGATGTTGCTAAATCTTTAAATAAAATTCTCGTTCAAAGAGAAGAAGAAAAAGAAGCACATGATCGAAAAATAGAAGCAGAAAAAATGGAACAAATTGCTGAAAACAAACGTAGAGAAAAAATGAGAAATCATAAAATACACGAAAGTTCACAAATTGTTTTTTCACTTGATGAAGAAGAAGAGCAAAATGTGTTTACTGATTGGACCATCTTTACTGGAGAAGTTCAAAGTGGGAAAAATGAAGGTCAACCAAATCGAGTAACGCGCTTAAGTCCCAATAGTGCTGCTGTCATGACAGTGCGTAAAGACGATGAAGATGAAACTAATAGAAGAATATTAGGTCTTTATATGGTAGAAGAATCGTTTTTTGGAAATCAAATTGATGACGGTATGATTCCAGCACATTCAGAGTTTAAAATAGAGCTATCTGATCAAGAAGCAGAAAAAATGCTGTTTTGGAATTATTATATCAATAAAAATTATCCACACCGTACAACATGGAATTCTGGTAAATACCGTTATTTTGATAATATTTTGACAGCTCAAATATTAAAAGATATTATTTCAATTAAAACAGATGCAACTGAAATAAGTCAGATTGAGAAATTTTTAGAGTACTTCTGTGATATAAATGCACTTGATATAAAAAATATTCCTGAGCCGGCTGGTGCTTTAAAACAATCTAATTAAAACATCTTGGGAATTAAATGAAGACTTTTTATAAGTTTATAAAACTTATGAGAAGTCTTTTCTTTCGTTTTAATGTAAACTAGCAATGTAAGAAATAATCAACTAATGAAAGGATTCGAATGTTGAGATGACAAATAATTTTTGGAAGGATTTACCGCGTCCCTTCTTTATTTTAGCACCAATGGAAGATGTAACAGATGTTGTCTTTCGTCATGTGATTAGTAAAGCAGGACAACCTGATGTGTTTTTTACTGAATTTACAAATACAGAAAGCTTTTGTCACCCTGAAGGTATTTTCAGTGTGCAAGGGCGTTTAACTTTTACAGAAGATGAACAACCAATAGTTGCCCATATTTGGGGCGATAAACCAAGTCATTTCCGAGAAATGAGTAAAGGTATGAAAGAACTTGGCTTTAAGGGTGTTGACATTAATATGGGATGTCCTGTTCATAACGTTGCTAGCCAAGGTAAGGGGAGTGGTTTGATTAATCATCCAGACACTGCAGCTGAGATCATTCAAGCCGCTAAAGCTGGTGGCTTACCGGTTAGCGTTAAGACGCGATTAGGCTATCTCAAAGTTAATGAATGGCGTGATTGGTTAAGTCATATTTTAAAACAAGATATTGCAAATTTATCGATTCATCTCCGAACGAAAAAAGAAATGAGCGATGTAGATGCGCATTGGGAATTGATTCCTGAAATTAAACAATTAAGAGATGAAATCGCACCTCAAACACTCCTAACAATTAATGGTGACATACCTGATTACAAAACAGGTATGGAATTAGTTGATAAATATGGCGTTGATGGTGTCATGATTGGTAGAGGTGTATTTAAAAATCCATTCGCATTTGAAAAAGAACCAAAAGAACATACTAGTGAAGAACTGCTAGAACTTTTTAAGTTGCATCTTGATTTATATGATGAATATTCAGAAAAACTTGAACTACGTCCATTCATTGCTTTGCGCCGATTCTTTAAAATATATGTACGCGGATTTCCTGGCGCAAGTGAATTGAGAAATGAGTTAATGACAACAAACTCAACAGATGAAGTACGTGAATTATTAAGTCGTCATCAGCTTGAAGTTTAAAAAAAATATGAAAAGAGGAATAGATTATGGCCGAAATTATAAAAGGTAAAAAAGCAATAATCACAGGTGCCGGAAAAGGTATTGGACGTCAAACAGCTTTAGCTTTGGCTAAAGAAGGTGTTTCTTTAGGATTAATCGCTAGAACTAAAGAAGATTTAGAACATGTGGCTAAAGAAGCTAGGGCAGAAGGTGTTGATGTATCAATCGCAACAGCTGATGTATCAAACAATGAAGAGGTTATTGAAGCAGTTGAATTCGTAACCAATGAATTAGGTTCAATTGATATTTTAATTAATAATGCTGGAATTGCCAAGTTTGGTGGCTTTTTAGAGTTAGAGGTAGAAGAATGGGAACGAATCATTCAAGTAAACTTGCTTGGTATGTACTATGTGACACGTGCAGTCTTACCTAAAATGATTGAACAAAAGTCAGGTGACATTATAAACATATCATCAACTGCTGGAGAAAAAGGTGGACCGATTACGAGTGCTTATAGTGCATCAAAGTTTGGTGTGTTAGGACTGACTGAATCACTAGCTATGGAAGCGAGAAAGCATGATATACGTGTATCAGCATTAACACCGAGTACTGTTGTAACAGACTTAGCAATTAATGAAGGACTGGTTAAAGGTGATGAAGAAAATGTCCTTCAACCAGAAGATATGGCAGAATTAATGATTGCACAATTAAAATTAAATAAACGTGTATTTTTAAAAACAGCCGGATTATGGACGACGAATCCGTAAAAAAATGATAAAACTGTAAGGATTTTTATTTTAAAGAATCCTTATAGTTTTTTTATTTTCATTTTTAAAAAATAATCAGTATATTCTGTTTATTTATCTGATAACTTATGTTACTATAAACAAATAAGAAAAACGAATCACTAGGGACGCTGATTAATATTATATGTAAGCAATTTAAAGGAAGGAGTAAGAAGAGATTATTCATCAATCGTTTATTATGTAAACCTAGTAAGGTGGTTAAGTTTAATCATGGATAACAATACCTATTAAAACGAGATATTTCTTAGAAACTACATGTACAAAAATCGAATAAGGAGAGGTGATTTTTTGGAAACTTCATTCAGTCAACAAGACGTAGCCGCAATTAATAAAAGGTTCAAAAAACAAGTTACACGTGTCACAGGAATTGGATCTTTATTACTTGTTCTTTATGTGGCTAGTCGTTAAGCGTAGGAGATAAACAAGATCTAATGAGGAATATCACCTTTTATACAAGGTATTGTTTAAAATAATTAAAGCAAATTGAAGGCCCACTAAATTTAGTGGGTTTTTTTGTGTATACATATTATTTAGGAAGTAAAAGTGGAATTAAAGAGAAATAAGAAAATAAGATTAGTATAGTTATATTAAATGGAGTTATTCGGTTATAAATCATGTTTTTCAACCTTATCTTGAAGAATGCGCTAGAAAAACGAATTTGAATAAGAATTAGAAGTTGGTATAGTCATAAGTGGAGCGTAAAAAAAGTTGTGAATGACTTTTAAATGATAAAAAATTTAAGGAATCGATTTAAATCGAAACAGCTAATACAATAAATCAAACAAAACAAACGGATGATTATTCATTAGAAAGAGTTCCCAGAGATAAACGAAATATGGGTTGGATAAGTATAACAAACATTACTTTCGGGATTGCAACCGCTATCTTTTATTTTCAATTAGGGAGTGTAATGGCCTTGCAATTTGGTGCTGTAAATGCAATGATTTCAGCACTATATGCAATCATAGTCGCAGGGACTTTAGCTAGTTTTATCGCTTACTTGTCAGCTAAAACAGGCATGAATGTAAATTTATTATCACGTGGTGGTGGATTTGGTTATTTAGGAGCATCGCTTACATCGCTTATCTACGCATCTAACTTTATTATGTATTGTGCTTTTGAAGGTATGATATTAGTTTATGCGGTATATGAATTTTTTCCTGCAATACCAAAATGGATTTATATTATAGTTTTTGGTTCGATTGTCATACCATTGAATTGGTTTGGTATAAAACAACTAGATAAATTACAAAAATGGTCAATGCCGATTTTTGTAATTTTTTTAGGTGCAGCGATTACAGTATCACTATTTATTACGCCATCGCATACAGCAAATTTTTTAACATACTTACCTGAGGGTGTACAAGTTGGTGGAACTGCTTTATTACTTTGTATAGGAATGCAGCATGGAATTATGGGTTTAACAGCTTTGCTTGCTTCTGACTATGCTCGGTTTTTAAAGCCCAAAGATATCAAAGGAACAATTGCAATTGGATTCATTCCACAGATCTTTTGTTATGGTGTGATGGGCGGATTAGGTATATGGTTTGGTGTATTAATGGTAGAACCTAATCCTGGCGTTTATATTGTTCAACTACTTGGTGTAGGTGGTGTACTATTTACATTAATCACTCAAGTGAGAATTAATTTG
>CALZEK010000071.1 GCA_945639745.1 uncultured Bacillaceae bacterium | reverse complement strand
TTAAGTATTTATGTCAATCCGCTTCAGTTTGGTCCAAATGAAGATTATAATACTTATCCAAGAAATGCAGAACATGATAAACAATTAGCTAAAGAAAATGGTGTGGATATTATATTTATGCCAACAAATGAAGTCATGTATCCTAAGCCTTTAACATTTTCGCTAAAAGTAACAAAAAAAACAGATGTACTTTGTGGAAAAGATAGACCGGGTCATTTTGATGGTGTTGTAACAGTATTATTAAAATTATTTAATATTATACAACCTAAAGTTGCTTATTTTGGAATGAAAGATGCACAGCAACTCGCTATTGTTTATTCGTTTGTAGAACAATTTAATCTACCTGTTACGATTAAAGGATTAGAAACAATTCGAGAAGATTCAGGCATTGCTAAAAGTAGTCGTAATGTCTATTTAACAAATAATGAAAAAAAATTAGCAAGAGCAATACCTGAAAGTTTAATGTATGGTGCTGATTTGATTCAATCAAATGCATATACTCCAACTGAAGTCTTAGAAAAAGTGAAAAGAAAGTTTCTTTCAACAGAAAATGAAAGTTATGAATATTTAGAATTACTTAGTTTTCCTAATCTCGAAACAATAACAGAGCTAAATTCAACTGTTATTATCGCAATAGCAGTCCAATATAAACAAGCTAGGCTAAGTGATAATTTAATTATTGATGAAAATAGAAAAATATTAACTAACTTTAATTAGGAGCTGAATGAATTGATAAGGACCATGATGAAGTCAAAAATACATTGTGCTACTGTTACAGAAGCAAATCTTAATTATGTAGGAAGTATTACGATAGATGAAAATCTCCTTGAAGCGGTGGATATTTTAGCACATGAAAAAGTTCAAATAGTCAATAATAATAATGGCGAAAGATTTGAAACATACGTTATACCTGGTGAGCGTGGGTCAGGTGTAATTTGTTTAAATGGAGCAGCTGCAAGACTAGTACAAAAGGATGATATTGTTATTATTATTGCATATGCTCAAGTAAGAGAATCAGAATTAACTACATTTAAACCTAAAGTCGCACTAGTTGATAAAACTAATCAACTAGAAAAAATGATTGATCAAGAACCGCCATTAACAAAAATTACGCAGTTAAATTAATTCACAAAGTGAGGCAAATATATGTCTAAATATGTTGTCTTAGATTTAGAGACAATTTACTTACTTGAAAAAAAAATGAATAAAATTATAGAAATAGGTTTTGTAGTCATTCATAATGATAAAGTTGTTAAAAGATTCACACAGTTAATTAATCCAGGTGAGAAAATCAATCATTTTGTTGAAAGTTTAACCTCCATTACTAATAAAGAAATTGAAGCGGCACCTTTTTTTAAAGATGTATATCAAAAATTTATTCCATTATTTAAAGATCACATCATTGTTGCACATCAAGCTCAATTAGATATGAAAACAATCAATGATGAATTAAATTTAATTCAACTCAATGCATTGGAGAATAAAACAATCGATACAGTTGAATTAAGTAAAATTCTTTTACCAGAGGAAGTATCTTATAAATTAACTGATTTAGCTCTTAGTCTAAATTTTAAATTTGATGCTAAAAATGCACATCGTGCATTGGCTGATGCAGAAGTGACTACTGATTTGTTTATAATGTTAAAAAATAAATTAAAAAACTTGCCTAAAAATACACTTTATTATTTGAAACAATTATTACCCTACCTTATATCAGATATTGATCATTTATTTATCGATCTAAATAAAAGTGAAAATAATAATGACATCTATGATTACTATAATGATTTACCTTATCTAAAGCCAACTCATTTCAAGAAAACGAATGACGAATTAATTGATTATCAGTCATTTTTAACAGATGTCTATGCTGAAAATGGTTTATTTAATAAATTGTCTAAAACTTATCGTTATAGAGAAGGTCAAGTAAAAATATCAGCAGAAATAAATAAATTGTTTAATCAAAAAAATCATGGTTTAATTGAGGCTGCAACAGGGATAGGTAAATCAATTGGTTATTTAATTCCAGCAATTTATCAGGCCGTTCAAACTAATGAAAGAGTCGTTATCAGTACGTATACGACTCAATTAAAAGCCCAGCTTATGTATCAAGATATAAAAACACTAAAAAAAATTATGCCATTTTCTTTTAATGTTCTAATTTTAAAAGGACGAAAACATTATCTTGATTTAAAACGCTTTTATCGATTTTTAAAAAACAAACGAAATGATACGTACCCACTTGTTATACTTAAAGCAAAAATAATTGTTTGGCTTACTGAAACAGAAACAGGTCAATTTTCAAATTTAAATATCGAAGCAAATATGGAAAAGTACTTAATTGAAATTGCAACATTAAATAAAGAAAATCCATATTCGTATTATTATTTTGCTTATCGCAAGTCATCAACTGCTGATATTCTCTTAATTAACCATGCTTTACTTATAGCAGATTTAAAATCAAATCAAACACTTATACCTGAATTTAATAATTTAATTGTAGATGAAGCCCATCAATTTAAAAACTTAATAATTGAACAAGAAAATTTATTGTTAGCTAGTAACGATTTTATACCATTTATAAAATATTTAATTAGTTGGACAGATTATGAAGAAGTTAAAATGATATTAAAAGAAATGATTTCTGTTATTGAAAAATTATTTAGCTATGCTCAACTCGAAAAAAAAGAAGCAAACATATCTTTGTTTTCGAGTGATTCACAAACTAGTGAAGTGATCGATCAATTGAATGAGGATTTAAACACAATATATGGTTATATTGAATTAAGTCTAAACAAATTAATAAAAGAAGATGAAGTAGAAAAATCAATTATTAATCAATTAATTAACCATCAAAAGAAACTAGCAAATATTATTGATAATCTAAATAAAAACCTATCTTTGTTTATGACCTTTACTAAAAATAAAAATAACTTAGAATGGTTTATGTATAGTCAAACAAATCAACCTAAAAATAATTTGTTAACAGAATTCTATAAGAATAAACAATCCGTTATTTATTTGAGTGCCACCTTAGCAATTAGGAATAGCTTTAATTATATGTTAAACAAATTAAAATTAAGTGAAGATACATATACATTGAAATTAACAACACCATTTAATTTAGTTGAACAAACAAAATTAATTGTTCCTAAAGATTTTCCTTCTATAAAAGATGAAAAAAATTATTTAGCTGCTCTAAGTGAATTAGTTTTTTCAATTAATGAATTATCAAAAGGTCGAATTCTAATACTTTTTACTTCATATGAAATGTTAAAAGCAACACATCATTTATTGAGAGAGTTTTTAAATGATGAGACACTCTTGTTAGCACAAGGAATTACGCATCATAATCGTGAACAATTAATTTATGAATTTAAAACAAAACAACCTGCAATTTTATTAGGTACTGCTTCATTTTGGGAAGGAGTCGATTTAAAAGGTGACTTGTTATCATGTTTGATTATGACACGTCTACCATTTCAACATATTAATCAACCTATCTTCAAAGTAGAAGCTGAAAGAATAGAAAAAATGAATCAGAATGCTTTTTTTGAATATGCCTTACCAGAAGCCGTTTTAAAATATAGGCAAGGGATTGGAAGGTTAATTCGAAATGAAACAGATCGAGGAATTATATTTGTATTAGATAATCGTTTAAAAACATCAAATTACAAAAAATTCTTTGTTGAATCAATTATTCCAATAAAAACAAATTATTATAGTACCAAAGAAATAATAGATGAGATTGAAAACTGGACTTAATCAATTAAGAATTCATTTTGCTGTGTTATAATAAATATTAAGAAAGAATTAAAATATAAAAGTAGTGATATGTATGAATCAATCAAATAATCAATTATATAAAAATATATTCATCACAGTCATATTAATTAGTTTTATTATATTAATTATTGGGATATTATCTTACATGTTAAATATTGAGAAAAAGCATTCAGAATCATTTAATCATACTAAGCAAAAAGTTATTGATGATACAGAAATGACCACTATAACAAATATGTATTCATTTCAAGAATCTGAATTTTATCATATCTTTTTAGGTGAAAATGAAGCGAAAGATAATTTGATATCTGTTGTTCAATTTGATAAAGAAAAAGAAAATCCAATTGATAAAATTAAAACATATGAACAAAAAGACTTTATTTCTCAAAAATCAATCTTAGATCAATGGTCAGAAACATGTGATCGTTGTAAATTTATAAAAATTCAACCTGCTATTATTGATGATATATTATTATGGGAAATTACTTATAATGATGTTGAAGATAATTATCTATTAGCGTATTATTTAATGACTAATGGAGAAGATTTTGAAAAGTTAAAGTTTAAAAGAAATTTTAATTAAAAGGAGTTTATAAACTATGAAGTTATCAAAAAGAGTTGCTGAGTTAACACCATCGTCTACTTTAGCTATTTCAGCTAAAGCTAAAGAATTAAAAGATGAAGGACATGATGTAATTGGTTTGGGTGTGGGTGAACCAGATTTTAATACGCCTGAATATATTATTCAAGCAGCAAAAGATGCTATGGATTCAGGTCATACAAAATATACCCCATCAGGCGGTATATTACCTTTAAAAAAAGCGATTGTAGAAAAATTAAAAAATGATCATAATTTAAAGTATGATACAAATAATATAATTGTCACAACAGGAGCTAAATATGCTTTATTTGGATTATTTCAGTCAATTATCGACGAAGGTGATGAAGTAATAGTTCCAACACCATACTGGGTTAGTTATCCTGAGCACGTTAAATTAGCGGGTGGTAAACCTGTATTTGTTGAAGGGCTCGAAGAAAATGAATTTAAAATAACGAAAGAACAGCTAGAAGCTTCAATTACTGATAAAACAAAAGCTATTATTATTAATTCGCCAAGTAATCCAACAGGAATGATGTACTCAGAAAATGAATTATTAGCTATAGGTGAAGTATGCATTAAGCATAATATTATGATTGTTTCTGATGAAATATATGAAGCACTAGTTTATACAGATGATAAACACGTATCAATAGCTGAACTAAGTGAAGAATTAAAAGAGTTAACGGTTGTGATTAATGGTGTAAGTAAATCACATGCTATGACAGGTTGGCGGATTGGATATGCAGCTGGTCCAAAAAAAGTTATTCAAGCGATGACTAATCATGCATCACATGCGACTTCCAATCCAACATCTATCGCACAATATGCGGCTTTAGCAGCGTATACAGTACCAAATGATACTTTAAAGGATATGAGGTCTACTTTTTCAGAACGTTTAAATAAATTTTATGAATTGATAACAGAAATTAAGGGAATTAATTGTATAAAGCCAAAAGGAGCATTTTATTTATTTCCCAATGTGAGTGAAGCAGTTAAATTAAATGGATTTAATTCAGTAGATGAATGGGTAGAAGCGTTATTAGAAGAAGAAAAAGTTGCTTTAGTACCAGGCGGTGGATTCGGATCTCCAAATAACGTTAGACTTTCTTATGCCACTTCATTGGAGCAGTTAGAAGAAGCAGCTAAAAGAGTTAATCGTTTTGTTAATAATAATTTAGTTTAATTTTGATAAATCCCAGGTAGTTTACCATGGGATTTATCTGCGTTACAAAAGGAATGAGGATGTTATGAAAAAAAATATGTTTGAAGAAATTTTATTAAATCAAATCAACATACCAATTAATTTATTGAAAAACTATAAAGAAATAGGTTTAAATGAAGAAGAATTAGCAGTTATTCTTCAAGTTTACAGATATTTATCTGAAGGGAATAGTTTTCCAACACCTAATGAAATAGCTGAGAGTCTGACATTTAATGTTGAAAAATGTATTGAAATATTAAAAAACTTGATGCAAAAAAACTTTTTAACGATTGAAGAATCAAATAAAGACTATAATAAATTAAGTGAGTCTTATAGTTTAAATCCTTTATGGGAAAAGTTGTATATGGAAATAAAAAAAGCTGATAAAGAAGAAGTAGAAGATGACTCGTCAATATTTATTTTATTCGAACAAGAATTCGGTCGTCCTTTATCACCCTTTGAGATAGAAACAATAACTGTTTGGTTGGATGAAGATGTTATTAAACCATCTTTAATAAAAGCAGGTTTAAGAGAATCAGTTCTAATGGGTAAATTAAACTTTAGATACATCGATAGAATCTTAAGAGAATGGCAAAGAAAAGGAATTAAGTCTGTTGAAGAAGCAAGAGAAGCAAGTAAACCATTTCATAAAAACCAACCTCAAAAAACTTATAAAAAAGAAAAACGTGATACTTCAATTTATTATAATTGGCTAGAAGGAGAATAATTTGTGTTAAATAAAAAAGAAATTAGACGTAGCCTAGATGTCATGGCTAAAATGTACCCTGATGCTACAATAGAATTAAACTTTTCTAATCCACTTGAATTAGTGATTGCGGTATTATTATCAGCCCAAACAACAGATGTTAATGTTAATCGTGTTACACCAGGTCTTTTTAAAGAGTTTAAAACGCCAGAAGATTATTTAGCTGTACCAGTTGAAGTGATAGAAGAACATATAAAATCAATTGGGTTATTTCGAACTAAGGCAAAAAGCATCCAAAAATTAGCCCAGACGCTGATTGATGACTTTAATGGAGAAGTACCTCGTACACGAGAGGGCTTAGAATCTTTAGCAGGAGTCGGGAGAAAAACAGCAAATGTTGTTTTATCTGTTGGTTTTGGTATTCCAGCGATTGCAGTAGATACTCATGTTGAACGGGTTGCTAAACGATTAGCCTTTTGTCGATGGAAAGATAATATAAGACAAGTTGAAGAAACATTAATGAAAAAAATACCTGAAGAAGAATGGAGTGTAACTCATCATAGATTAATATTTTTTGGTCGTTATCATTGTAAAGCAAGA
>CALZEK010000070.1 GCA_945639745.1 uncultured Bacillaceae bacterium | reverse complement strand
TTATATGAAGAGTATAGTGATAAAGGACTGATGATCCTTGGTTTTCCAAGCGATCAATTTAAACAAGAATTTGATGATGCTGATAAAACAACAGAATTTTGTCAAATCAATTATGGCGTGACATTCCCAATGCTTGCAAAAGTTGATGTCAATGGAGATAATGCAGAACCTTTATTTGAGCATTTAGTATCTGAAAAGCAAGGCATGCTATCTAATAAAATTAAATGGAATTTCACAAAGTTTCTAGTAGACCGTCATGGTAATGTCATAAAACGATACGCACCTCAAACTAATCCAGAAAAAATGAAAAAAGATTTGGAAGAGCTTATGTGATGAATGATTTTCTTACGCTTGATAAACAACTTTGTTTTGCTGTTTATGAAACGTCAGCTGAGTTTACGAAACTATATAAAAACGTTCTAAAACCCTTTAGTTTAACTTATCCTCAATACTTAGTTTTATTAACATTATGGGAGCGTGACAAGATCACGATGAAAGAGTTAGGCGATCAAGTCAATCTCGGTACAGGGACACTTACTCCTATGATTAACCGTATGCAAAATAATGGCTGGTTGCGTAAAGAACGTTCTAAAGAGGATGAGCGTAAAGTATATATTTTACTTGAAAAAAAAGCTCATACTGAAAAAAGCAACATTACACAAAAAGTATTAAAAGAAATTGACGGTTGTAATATTAGCTTGACTGAGTATGAAGAACTTATGATCCGATTAAACGATCTAAAACAAAAGTTAAAAAATAGAGAAACTTCTAACATTTAAAACCTATATATAAGCACCTCTAATTTTTAGAGGTGTTTTCTTATGGTTTATACTTATTTTAGCGGTATATAATTGCGACATAAACGCTCCCAAAACTAGCTGCATATTTTATATCAATGACATCCTCTTCTGACAGAGTACTCAAGAAATTATTAACTTTTGTATCTAATCCTTTATTTGTCATCGCAGTAAATGAAATAAACTTCATTCTAACACCTTCCTTTTATTTTCATTCTACTTAATTTTACTCAATTTGCCAAAAGATTTATTAATTAAAATAAGGTAACTAAATCTTTTTGATTTAGTTACCTTATTTTTATCATTTAATTTCTTACCTTAGCATTATGCTTTGTTTTTACTGCTTCTACTACTTTTTCAAATGAAGCATCGACTTCTTCATCAGTTAAAGTCTTTTCAGGATCTTGATAATGTAAGTTAAAGGCAATTGATTTTTCATTTGCTTCTAAGCCTTCACCTGTATAGACATCAAATGCTTCAACTTGTTTAACTAATGGTTGGCCAACTTCTTTAATTGTTGCTTGAACATCACCTGCATTGACAGATTTGTCTACAATAATCGCAATATCACGTAAAATAGACGGATATTTAGGTATTGCTGTGTAAATTAATTCAGGGCGTTCAACTTCTAGTAGGTATGCTAAATTTAAATCAAAGACAAACGTTTCTTTTAAATCTTTTTCTTTGGCTAAGCTCGGATGAATTTGACCCATAAAACCAATTAAATCACCATTTATATGCAAGCTTGCAGCACGACCTGGATGCATATCATCAATAACAGCTTGTTTAAATTCAATGTTTATCGATAAGTAGTCAGCTAAACCTTCTATTAGCCCTTTGACTAAATAGAAATCAACTTCTTTTTGTTCAGCTTGCCATTTTTGATTTACCCACATCCCTGTTAAAGCACCAGAAATACGTGCCTGCTCTTCAGGTTGAGTATGAATTTCTGTTTCTTTATTTAAAAAGATTGATCCTGCTTCATAAAGCGCAACATCAGCTTGTTTACGTGCGACATTATGCGTTAAACGATTAATCAATTCTGGTAAATGACTTAATCTTAAATATTTATGGTCTTCACTCATCGGCATTGCAAGTGGAACTGGAATATAATCACCAGATGAAATGTCAGGACTTAATAAAGTTTCTGTTTGTTTTTTGCTAACTAATGAATAGGTAATTGTCTCTGTCAGACCAACACTTTCTAAATAGTTTTTGATCCGGCGTTTTAATAACTGTGCATTTGACAAACGACCTGGTTTTGATGCATTTGCTGGTAATGTATATGGTATCTTATCATATCCATATATACGAGCGATTTCTTCCACCATATCTTCAAAGATAAGGACATCTAAACGACGTGTAGGTATATTTACAGTAAAGTCATCATTTGATGCTTCATAAGAGAATCCTAATTTTGTTAAAATTGATCCGATCTCTTCATTACTTATTTCAGTACCTAAACGACTGTTTAATTTTTCAGTATTTAAGAGTATTTCTGCTTCAGTTCGATCTAACTTATCAAATGTAACAGTATCTTTCAATACTTCTCCATTTGCATATTCACTTAGTAAAGCTGCGGCTCGATCTCCCGCTGCTTGGACACGATTAGGATCTATTCCCTTTTCAAACCGACTACTTGCTTCACTTCGTAAGCCAGTATGGTTAACTGCTTTTCTGACTACATTACGATCAAAATAAGCAGCTTCTAGTAATATTGTCTTCGTTTCGTCAGTTACCTCAGAATCTGCTCCACCCATAACGCCAGCAATTGCTAAAGGTACTTTACCATTAGTAATAAGCATATGATCTTCATTCATCGTACGCTCTTTACCGTCTAATGTTTTAATGACTTCACCATTTTCTGCGCGTCTTACAACAATTTCTTTAGATCCAATTAAATCATAATCAAACGCATGAAGAGGCTGGCCATATTCAATTAATACATAGTTTGTAATATCAACAACGTTGTTAATTGGACGAATGCCGGCAGCAAGTAGACGATTTTGCATCCAAATAGGCGACGGTCCTACTGTAACATTTTTAATAATCATTGCCCCATAATAAGGTGCAAGTGACTCCTCTGCTACTGATACATTAATATAGTCTTTTGCTGATTCTTCTGTGCGATTTAAATTAATCTCTGGATACTTCACAGGTGAATCAACACTTGTCGATACATCGTAAGCTACTCCTAACATGTTTAGTGCATCTGCACGGTTAGGTGTTAAATCAATATCTAAAACGACATCATCTAAATTAAGTAATTCATCAACTGATGAACCTACTTCTGTATCTTCAGGTAAAACAACAATTCCTTCTACAAACTGAGGTGCGACAAATTTTTCATCGACACTTAGTTCTTGTAATGAACAAATCATTCCATTTGATTCAATACCGCGTAATTTAACTTTTTTAATTTTGAAATTACCTGGTAATACTGCACCTGGTTTTGCAACAACAACTTTTTGACCTTGGGCAATATTTGCTGCACCACAAATAATTTGTAAATCCGCTTCTTCACCAACGTCTACTTGACATAGACTCAATTTATCTGCATTTGGATGTTGCTCACACTCTTTAACATAACCTACTACAATATTTTCACTTTTCTCTTTTGCTATATATTCAACACCATCAACTTCAAGACCTAATTTAGTTAATAATGCACTCATCTCATCGACTGTTTTATTACCATAATCAACATAATCTGTTAACCATTTTAATGATACTAACATTAAATTTCCTCCTTTTATGCTTCGTCAAATTGTTTTAAAAAGCGTACATCATTTGCATAAAAACGACGAATGTCATCAATGCCATATTTTAACATTGCAATGCGGTCGGGTCCCATACCAAAAGCAAATCCACTATAGACTTCTGGATCATATCCAGCCATTTCAAGAACACGTGGGTGAATCATACCACTACCCAATATTTCGATCCATCCTGAATGTTTACAGACAGAACAACCTTTTCCACCACAAGTTTTACATGAGATATCCATCTCTGCTGACGGTTCAGTAAAGGGGAAGAAACTTGGACGTAAACGAATCTCTCTATCTTCACCAAACATTTTTTTAGCAAACACATCAAGTGTTCCTTTTAAATCACTCATACGCACATTTTTATCGACATATAAACCTTCTATTTGTGTAAACTGATGAGAATGCGTCGCATCGTCACTATCCCGACGATAAACCTTACCCGGACAAATCATACGAATCGGCTCATTATCTAATGCACGCATCGTACGCGCTTGAACAGGTGATGTGTGTGTTCTTAATAAAAGTTCATTCGTAATATAAAATGAATCTTGCATTTCACGTGCTGGATGTCCTTTTGGTAAATTTAACGCTTCAAAATTATAATAATCAGTTTCTACTTCTGGTCCTTCCTTGATTTCATACCCTAAACCAATAAATAAATCTTCTATTTCTTCAATAACTGATGTTAAAATATGCGGATGTCCTACCGTTACTTTCCTTCCTGGTAAAGTAACATCTATCGTTTCTTCAGCTAATTTTTTATCTAACTCAATTTTTTCTAAATGTTCTTTTTTTGTTGATAGTTCATTTTGAATTGCCTCTCTTACCTCATTGGCAAGTTGTCCAACAATTGGACGTTCCTCAGCTGATAACTTACCCATTCCTCTTAATACCGTTGTAATTGAACCTTTACGACCAATATACTCTACTTGAATCTCTTGTAATTGATCTAATGAATCAGTTACATTAATCTTTTCAATTGCTTCATTTTTTAATTGCTTTAATTGTTCTTGCATATTTTTACCTCCTAAGGTTAATAAATATTTTAAACAAAATAAAAAAGCCTATCCCTATAAAAGGGACGAGGCTCATCTTCGCGGTACCACCCTTGTTGATGTAATCATATACATCCAACTCAAAGTGTGTTTAACGGATTTTCTTCCGGTTATGTTTACTAAAGAATTTTGGATGTCTAACAAAATTCAAAAGGTCCCCATAACTACTCTAAGAGTGAAGGGTAATTAAATTTGTAAGAATCCTCTCAGTTATAGATTCATTCCTGTTACAAATTGAATTAATTACTTGGCTCTTGTCATCGCTTCTTTATTCAACTGTTACTATTATATGCAAAATATGCTTATCTTGCAAATGAAGTCTGTAAATAATACATTAATATACCTGAAGCAATACCTGCATTTAAAGATTCTGTTTGTCCATAGATTGGGATCTTTATGTTTTTATCAGCTTGGGAAACAATTTCTTCTGAAATCCCTGCTCCTTCATTACCAATAATGAGTGCTACTAAAGATTTAACCTCTTCTTTATGATAAACAACAGAATCTTCTAAAGTTGCTGCCCAAACTTCATACTCATTAGCCTTAAGTTTACTTATTTCATCACTTAAATCTGTTTGAAGGATTGGCATATAAAATATAGACCCTTGTGTTGATCTTAATACTTTATCATTATAAGGATCAACTGTGCCTTTACCTAAAACAACACGTGTGAAGCCTGCTGCTTCAGCAGTACGAATCATTGTTCCTAAGTTACCTGGATCTTGAATCGCATCTAATAAAAGTACGTGACCTGGTTTATTAAGTGCGAATTCAAATTTATTAACAACAGCTGCGATACCTTGCGGGGTTTCAGTTTGAGTAATTGTTTGGAAGACTTCACTCGTAACATTGACGATATCTTCTTCTGCAACCCAGTCAGGTAAATCAACATCCTCGCGTAGAATTATTTTATCAATCGTAAAATCACTAAGATGTGCTTCATTTACTAAATGATGTCCTTCTACTAAAAATTGATTTGATTGCTCACGGTATTTTTTCTTATGCAACTTTTTTATATTTTTTATCATTGAATTTTGAACAGATGTAATCATAAATACAAACCTATGCTTTACGAACTGCTTCTAATTGTTCATTATCAAAGTTCTTGATCACTTCAATAATTAATTTAACAGCATTATCAAAATCATCACGGTGTAACATTGCTGCATTAGAATGAATATAACGTGTTGCGATTGTAATTGATAAAGCAGGTACACCATTATGCGTTAAATGAATCGCACCTGAATCTGTTCCGCCACCAGCCATTGATGAGTACTGGAATGGAATCTCATTTTCTTCAGCTGTTTTAACAACTAAATCACGAAGCCCTTTATGGGAGACCATTGATGCATCATATAAAATGATTTGTGGACCATCACCTAATTTACTATCAGCTTCTTTATCAGAAACACCTGGAGTATCTCCAGCGATACCAACATCTACACCGAATGCAATGTCTGGTTCTATCATATGTGCTGATGTGCGTGCACCTCTTAAACCAACTTCTTCTTGAACTGTTCCAACACCATAAACCGTATTAGGGTGATCAGCATCTTTAAGTCCTTTTAAAACGTCAATTGCAATTGCACAACCAATTCGGTTATCAAAAGCTTTAGCTAATAACATCTTTTCATTTTTCATCTGTGTGAATTCAAAGTAAGGAACAACCGAATCACCCGGTTTAACACCAAACTTTTCTGCTTCTTCTTTACTTGATGCGCCAATATCGATAAACATATCTTTAATATCAACCGGCTTATTACGTGCTTCAGCTGATAAAATATGTGGTGGTTTTGACCCAATAATCCCCGTAATATCGCCATCATTTGACATGATAGTCACACGCTGAGCAAGCATCACCTGGTTCCACCAGCCGCCAATTGTTTGGAAGTAAATAAAACCATCTGAATCAATACGTGTTACCATAAAACCAACTTCATCTAAATGTCCAGCTACCATGACCTTAGGACCTTCTGAATTTCCTTTCTTACTAGCGATTAAACTGCCTAAATGGTCAGTATAAACTTCATCTGCATAAGGGCTAATATATTTCTCCATTACCTCACGCGCTTCTTTTTCATGACCTGCAATTCCCTTAGCATCTGTTAAATCTTTTAACATTGTTACTGTTTCATCATATTTAGTCATTATAAATCCCCCTTTTTTTTAATAGCCTTGATCTTGTCTTGCAAAATTAACTTCATTTTTTTCATCATAAGCTTTCATTATTGACTCACTTGAAAATCCTAAGACATCAGCTAATTGTAAATAAGTTCTAAAGAGTGCTAAATAATTAGCTTTTGTTGGCGTTTGTTTGAAG
>CALZEK010000069.1 GCA_945639745.1 uncultured Bacillaceae bacterium | reverse complement strand
CTCTGAAAACGTAATTTGTGTATACTCATAAACGAAATCTAATATTGAAGAGTTAATGAGATAAGCATCGATAAAGGGAGGCATTTTTATGTCAGAGCAAGCGAAAATAAAAGGCCGCATCAGCAGCTTATTTGAAATCTTATTTGCTGCAACGAAACTAGGTTTAACGTCATTTGGAGGGCCAGTTGCTCATCTTGCCTATTTTAAAGATGAATATATTGACCGAAGAAAATGGTTAAGTGAAAAAACCTATGCAGACATTATTGCAATTTGCCAATTTTTACCTGGACCAGCGAGTAGTCAAGTTGGGATTGCTATTGGTATCTTGCGAGGTGGATTATTAGGTGGTGTGGTATCATTTTTAGGTTTTACCCTGCCATCGATTATAGTATTAGTTATTTTTGCCTTACTTTATCAAAGTTTTTCACTTGAAGGTGCTTTATTTATTCAAAGTTTAAAAATAGTAGCTGTTGCAGTCGTGTTACATGCGCTTATTGGCCTTGGAAAGAAATTGACACCTGATAAAACGACAATAGCCATTGCAGTAGCTAGTGCAATTGTGATGTTGCTTTATCCATCGGCTTGGATTCAAATATTAATTATTATTTTAGCTGGCTTAGTTGGTTTAAAGTTATTTAAAAATAAAACTGAATCACAGATTGAACCCTTTGATGTTAATATATCAAAAAGAATGGGAGTCACTGCTTTATTAATTTTAATCAGTGCTTTAATTGTATTACCCATTTTAAATAAAATATTTAATCATTCATTATTAAACATTTTTGATATCTTTTTTAGAGTGGGTTCATTAGTTTTTGGTGGTGGGCATGTTGTTCTACCAATGATTGAACGTGAGTTAGTGCCACTTGGTTTGATGTCATCTGGGGAGTTTTTAGCAGGGTATGGGATGGCTCAAGCTGTACCTGGACCGCTCTTTACATTTGCAAGTTATCTTGGAACAATGATGGAAGGTGTTACAGGAGCAGTCATTGCAACACTGGCTATCTTTTTACCTTCATTTTTATTAATTGTTGCAGCTTTACCATTTCTCAGCGAACTCCGTCAACACGCCTCATTTCAAAGCATATTAATTGGGGTTAATGCAAGTGTCGTAGGTATTTTACTGGCAGCATTTTATGATCCGGTAATTAAAAGTTCAATTGTGTCAGGTGCAGACTTTGCACTTGCCTTAATCTTATTTGCCTTATTAAATGTATGGAAAACACCTGCTTGGTTAATTGTTATCATTGGTGTTTTAGCTGGGTATCTGTTTAATTTACTTGGCTTTTAAAAATGAGAAAAAGGGCACTCAAATTTGAGTGCCCTTTTTTATGTGAGTTGTTGTTTAGCAAAATCATGGTAAAGAGGATGAGACTGGATTAATGCGTGATGCGTACCTCGTCCGGTGATTCTACCATTTTCAATAAATAAAATCTGGTCGGCATCAACAATTGTTGATAAGCGGTGGGCAATAACAAATGTTGTCCGCCCAGCCATTAACTTAAATAATGCTTTTTGAACAATTTCTTCAGATTGACTATCAAGACTGGCTGTCGCTTCATCCATCATTAAAATTTTTGGGTCTCGTAAAAATGCTCGAGCAATCGCAATACGCTGTCTTTGCCCACCTGAGAGTTTCACGCCCCGTTCACCGACTTCAGTATCCAAGCCATCTGGGAATTCTTTAATAAATTGATCAGCATAAGACATTTTTGCAACCTGCCATAAGACTTCATCAGGAATCTCCTTAGCATCATCTAAACCATATGTTAAATTATCTCGAATTGTCCCTGCCATCATGGAACTCTCTTGGGAGACGTAACCAATTTGACTCCGCCAAGACTTCATTGACAAATCAGTAAGCGGGGTATTGCCAATTTTGATTACTCCTGAAGTCGGTTCGTAAAAACGTTCAAGTAAGCTAAATATTGTTGTTTTACCTCCCCCACTTGGTCCTGCTAAAGCAATCATTTCACCTGGTGCAGCAGTGAAAGAAAGGTTTTGAATGACAGGTTCGTTTTCAAGATAACTAAATGATACGTCCTCAAGTGTGATTGGTTGTTGGGTAATGATTTTATCAATCCCTGTTTGGCTATGTTCAAGGGGCTCATCTAATATATCAATAATACGTTCTGTGGCCCCTTTTGCTTTTTGTAGTTGGGTAAAGAACATCGTCAAAGTTGTTAAGGGAGCAATAATTTGAAATAAATAAAGTAAAAAAGCAACAAGTGTACCGGTTGTCATGTCACCACTTGCAACGCGCATACCGCCATAGGCAATGATACCAACAACGACTAGGATTACAGTAAAGTAAATGAGTGGTGCGATTAAAGCATAAATACGCGCTTCTTTTAAGCCATAATTCAGTAATTTTTGAATGCCTAAAAATCCTTTTTTCTCTTCAATCTCCTCAGCAGTTGATACTTTCATTAAGCGGATTTCACTTAATGTTTGCTGAGAATGACCTGTGAAAATAGCCGTTTCATCCTGTAACCCACGTGAAATTTTTGTCATTTTCCGACCTAATGGAATCATAATTAAAATAATAAGAGGCACAATAATTAACATAATTAAAGTCATTTTCCAGTCCATAATTAATAGTAGCGTGACAGCACCGACAATTGAAAACACACCTGAAATAGAATCAGGAAAATGCTGTGCAACAACGTCACGTACAATGGCTGTATCATTTACAAGGCGGCTGACCATTTGTCCACTGGATGTTTTATCAAAATATCTGACAGGTAATCTAATTAATTTCATCCACATTCTCTCTCTTAAGCTAGAGACAACTTTTTGACCTACTGCAGTGAGTAAATAAATCGACCCACCGCGAAGAATAGCTTGTAAAATAAATGTCACACCTATCGCGACCATCAGAGGTGTGCTGATTGCTGATGTAGAAAAGCCGTCAACTAAATTTTTAGTTAGAAGCGGCACAATTAATCCAGATAATGTTGTGGTAATACTAAATAATAAACCAAAAATTAGTCCGGCTTTAGGGATATTGGTTGATAAGATAAGCGAAATAAATGGTTTTAAGCTATTTTCTTTTATTTTCATAGTAAATAATTCTCCTTTTGCTCGTCTATGGATAAGAATAACACGTCAGAGTGAGCTAATCTATTTTATGAATTAACAATTGAGACCGCGAATAAAGTATGAATAATTAGTTAATTATGATATCTTACAAGCAAAAGGAGTGATTTGATGAAAGAGCAGATTCATTTACCTAAATGTAAAGGGGTATTAAATAAAGATGATCGACCAGAAGTTAAAGCTAGTGAGTTAAATTTATTTGGAGATGAACTTATCTCTGATGTGCTGGCATTTCAAAAAAGCCATCCCCTTTATTCAAACACACCACTCATTGTACTTGATCAATTAGCTAAGCGATTAAATGTTGAATCAATTCAAGTGAAAGACAAATCGCACCGATTTGGGTTAAATGCATTTAAAGTGATGGGTGGTATTTATGCAGTAGGAAAATACTTAGCTGAGCAGTTAAATAAAGATATAAATGAACTATCCTTTGCAGAATTAAAATCAGATGAAGTGAAACAAAAAGTAGGCGAGATAACATTTATCTCAGCGACAGATGGTAATCATGGTCGAGGGATTGCTTGGGCTGCGCGTGAGCTAGGTCAACACTCAATTATTTATTTGCCTAAGGGATCAACAAAAGCACGACTGGAAGCAATTCGAAATGAAGGTGGGCATGCTGAAATTAAAGATATGAATTATGATGCGACTGTAAAATACTCAGCTGATCTGGCAAAGGAAAAAGGCTATGTCATTGTTCAAGACACTGCATGGCAAGGTTATGAAGAGATTCCCCTTTGGATTATGCAGGGCTATGCTGCAATTGCTAAAGAAATAGCTGATCAAACAAAAGAAGTACCAACACATCTTGTTTTACAGGGAGGTGTAGGTTCATTTGCAGCAGGTATTGCTGCGTATTATTTAAAACGCTATAGGAATCAAGCACCAAAACTAATCATTGTTGAGCCTAACTTAGCAGACTGTTACTATCAGTCTTTAAATAGTCCAAATCAAGAAATAAGACCTGTTACTGGTGAAATGAATTCGATTATGGCTGGATTATGTTGTGGTGAACCTAATCTAACCGCTTATCAACTCTTAAAAAAATATGCTTATGCAAGCTTTTCCTGTGATGATGAGTTAGCAGCGCTTGGTATGCGAGTGCTTGGGCAACCGCTACGGGGAGATGAAAGCATTATTTCCGGGGAATCTGGTGCAGTACCGTTAGGCTTACTTTATCATTTAATGGAAGATGGCAATAAAGATGATTTAAGGGCATTAGGACTAAATCAGCAATCAAAAATTTTAATGATCAGTACAGAAGGCGATACCGATCCAGAAGGATATTTAGATATTGTTTGGAAGGGACATTATCCAAATTAAAAAAAGCCATTACCTAAAACATAAAGGTAATGGCTTTTTTAGTCTTATTTCACAATTAATACAGGAGAATTAGCACGTTTAAATACTTTATGGCTCACACTACCAACAAACATTTCTTGGAAGGTATTTAAGCCGCGGCTACCAATGATAAGCATGTCAACATTTTGATCATTTGCATATTCAACAATTTTTTGGCCAGGATATCCATTAAAGACTGTCGTTTTATAATTAACACCATGTGCTTTCATTTTCTCTTCAAATGGAATGAGATGTTTCCGTCTTGTATGATCGAGTTCTACTTTACTTCCTGAATGAAGGACATCTGCTTTAATATCATCAAAATCAATGATATAAATAATTTCAATCTGACTGTCTTCAACAAGTGAGGCGACCTTAATTGCTTCATCTGCTGCACGTAAAGAGTTTTCTGATCCATCAGCGGCTAATAAAATGTGTTTATACATATTTTCTCCTCCTATTTAAATATCATATACAGCTAATTGATCGACTAATTTTTTACTTGATTTATTCAAACCAATTATTTTGACATGGTTTTTGTTTTCTTGGAGTTTAATCATCACCGTATCAACTGCTCCTACTGCTGAGTCATCCCATATATGAGCACTTGAAAAGTCTATCACAATATTTTCATTACTGACGCTTTGATCAAATCCTGCTAAGAAGTCTTCAACAGATGCAAAGAATAATTGGCCTTCAACTTCATAAATCGTTTGTTCATTAACCTGTGATTTAACAACCTTAATTTTTGAAATTTTAGAAACAAAGAAAATGGCACTTAAAATAACTCCGGCAATAACACCTTTTGATAAGTCGCTTGTAGCAACAACGACAACAACAGTCACTAACATAACAATTGCGTCTGTACGTGGTGCTTTGACGAGGTATTTAAATGAACCCCAATCAAATGTTCCAATTGATACCATAATCATAATACCGACGAGTACAGGCATTGGAATCCGCACGACTAGGTCGCCTAAACCAATAATTAAAAAGATTAAGAAGACTCCGGCGACTAATGTGGAGAGTCGACCTCGTCCGCCTGATTTGACGTTAATAACTGATTGACCGATCATCGCACATCCTGCCATTCCACCAAAGAAACCGGTAATAAAGTTGGCAATACCTTGTCCACGTGACTCTCTATTTTTATCACTTTCTGTATCAGTCATTTCATCAACAATCGAAGCAGTTAGTAAAGTCTCTAATAAGCCAACAATAGCAAGAGCAATCGAGAATGGGAAAATAATAGCTAATGTTTCTAAATTAAAAGGGACATTAGGAATAAAGAATTCAGGAAAAGATCTTGTAATTGTACCTAAATCACCAACAGTTCTTAAGTCGAAATTAGTGTATAAAGCTATTGCCGTTAAAACAATAATGGCAATAAGTGGTGCGGGAATCGCTTTAAAGAATCGGGGTAAAATATAAATAATAGCTAATGTTATTGCAACAAAAATATAAGTCATATTAGATATCCCAATAAAATGAGGCACTTGTGCCATAAAAATTAAGATGGCTAAGGCATTAACAAAGCCAATCATTACTGCACGCGGGATAAACTTCATTACTTTGGCGACTTTAAAGATTCCAAAAATGACTTGAATGACACCAGTTAAAATTGTCGCAGCAAGTAGGTAATCAAGTCCATGCTCACGAACTAAAGGAGCCATTAATAATGCCATCGCACCTGTTGCAGCAGAAATCATCCCAGGCCTACCACCTGCAAAGGCTATAATGACAGCAATCGTAAATGAAGCATACAATCCAACCATTGGATCAACTCCTGCGATGATTGAAAAAGCAATTGCTTCAGGAATAAGTGCAAGTGCGACTAAAATACCTGAAAGTATATCGCCTCTCACATTTGAAAACCATTCAGTTTTTATTTTACTAACCACTATAACATCCACCTTTAAATTATAATTCATACGGGCCTACTAATAAAAATAGTTTACCATTTATTTATTGAAATTGAAACCTACTTTAACGCACATATGTTATCATATAATAAAGTATTGATTATAAAAAAGGAAGGTATTAAAAGTGACGCCATTAACTGAAGGTAAATATGTGATTAAATTTATAACGAGAGCTAAAGAGTCAAATAAATCATCTTTGATGGGAAGTTATTTAGCACAGCAAGCAATTATTACTAAAACAGCTGATTTCATGACGATTACCCTGCATATTTTGGATAATGAAATTGTCTTAGGCTTTCAACTTGAAGGAAGTAGTGACTGGGAAGAAGCGGTTGAATATCGAGTTGATGATGTGACAAATCAACGCTTTGAATTATTTGATTTACACGAATTAACTGAAACGATTAATGCACGCATTCAATATGAATATCCTGAAGATGGAAAGATTCTAAAAACAGATGAAGAATTTAGAATTGAATTTGATCAAGCATCGTTAGAAACAATTTAATGCATCGTCCAGTAGAGAGGGTGAATTTCTACTGGATACTTTACTTGATAAGTATCCGATTTTCCTTTCCAGATAATCAAATGTTTTCAAATGGCACTTTTGGA
>CALZEK010000068.1 GCA_945639745.1 uncultured Bacillaceae bacterium | reverse complement strand
CACAACAAGTACAACAACTCAATAAACAATCGCCAGCTGTTAAAGAAGCAGTTGTTGTAGGACTTGCTGATCAGCATTGGGGTGAGCGGATTGTTGCTTTAATCGAATGGAAAGATGAATGTCATCCTAATTTAGCTTCTGTTAAAAATTTGTGTAAAAAGCATTTATCCATTTATAAACGACCAAGAAAATATATTCCTGTCGCTACTTTCCCCTACACGCATACAAATAAAATTGCCAGACAACAAATCTTAGATAATTTAAAGGAGTTAGCTAGATGAAGCGTGCTGTTATCGTCGATGCCAAAAGAACAGCTATTGGTAAAGTAGGAGGTATGTTTAAATCACTAGGTCCTGAACAATTAGCTTCAGAAGTTATCCGTGCCTTAATAACAAATAATCAGCTTAATCCAGCTGATATCGATGAAGTTATTTTAGGTAATGCCATTGGTCCTGGTGGTAATATAGCCCGGTTGACAAGTTTAACAGCAGGATTACCCGTTCATGTACCTGGTGTCACAATCGATCGCCAATGTGGGTCTGGACTTGAAGCGATTAATTATGCCTGTCGACTCGTCCAAGCTGGTGCAGGTGAGATTTATTTAGCAGGAGGCGTTGAAAGTAGTAGTTTAGCTCCTTGGAAAATCGCTAAACCTGGCACACTTTATGACAGGCCCACATTGTTTGAACGCGCACGATTTTCACCCGATTCAATTGGGGATCCTGATATGGGAGTGGCTGCTGATAATGTCGCTTGTCATTACAATATTTCACGAAGCGACCAAGATAAATTTGCACTTGACAGTCATAAAAAAGCATTAATTGCACAAGAAGCTGGCCGTTTTACAAATGAAATTGTTCCCTTGCTTGGAAAGTCTCAAGATGAAGGACCACGTGCGCGTTTAAACAAGCGTCTCTTATCTCGTTTAAAACCAGCATTTTCAACTGACGGAACGGTGACTGCTGGCAATGCGTGTGCGATTAATGATGGGGCAAGTCTTGCTTTAGTTATGTCAGAAGAAATGTGTTTATCTCTTGGACTGCGACCCAAATTAACCTTTATCGATGCAACAAGTGCTGGTGTTGATCCCAATTTGCTAGGGATTGGCCCAGTTCCCGCTGTAAAGAAGCTTTTACAACGGAGCCAATTAACAATTGATGAGATTGATCTGGTTGAATTTAATGAAGCATTCGCCTCACAAGTTCTAGCTTCGATAGACGCTTTAAAGATTCCTTTAAATAAATTGAATTTAGGTGGTGGTGCGATAGCTTATGGTCATCCCTATGGCGCATCAGGTGCTATTTTAGTCACACGATTAATGAATGAACTATTAACACGTCAGAAAAAATATGGCCTTGCTACGCTTGGAATCGGTGGCGGTTTAGGTTTGGCTACTTTATTTGAAAGGTATGAATGAGATGATCGACCAGCGTTTTGAAAAAGCAACATCAGAATGGGTAAAGCTCTCAGTTTCAGAAGATGAGTTAAAAACATATTTAATCACAATTAATGAACAAGATCCGCTTTATACAGATAAAGCCTTTGCCAAGCAAGTTGGGTATCAAGATATACCACTACCTCCAGCTTATCCAGCCTTATTTTGGCAATCTTTTTCGCTTGTTTGGTTAGAAGACCAGCCAAACATTATTTTAACGACTCAAGACTTTCATTACAATAAACCGCTGATAATAAATCAAATTTATCATGGTCAGATCACTTTAAAAAAATTACTAACCCGTAAAGATAGTCAATTAGCGATTCACGAATTAGCAATTTATCACCAGTCACACATCATTGCCACCCTTGAAACAACACTCTTCTTAACTAGAGGTGAATCCTCATGAATCGCACGCACTTCTCTATGCAAATAACAGAGGCCTTAATCAATCATTACGCCCAAACATCAGGTGATTATAATCCGATTCATTTAGATAAACAAGCTGCACTTAGTTTAGGTTTGCCTGAAAAAATCGCTCACGGTATGTTAACCCTTGCTTTGTCCGCTAGATTACTGACGCCTATTCTAGCCAAAGGATTATGTGTCGAAAGATTTAAAATAAAAATGCTTCAACCCGTTTATGTGAATGACACAATTGAAGTGACGATTCAAGCAGTCGATGAAACGAATCATTCATACCGACTTATTGGCTTCAAGCAAACTTCTTTAAAAAAAGTTTTACAAGGCAAGATTAAACTTAATCACCTAAGCTGAATAAAAAAGAGAGCTTATTTCCAATTAAGAAATAAGCTCTCTTTTGATTAATAATCTTCATAACGTTTTTTTATGTCTTCTGTTACAACAAGGTCTCTACCTGCGCCTAGACCTACAAGTGCTGTTAAAACAGTCACAAGAACAAGTGCATAAAGCGAATAAGTCCAGGCACCTGATAAGTCAACAAGCGTTCCTAACAGAATCGGTCCAATAGCTGCTAACAAATAACCAACAGCTTGAGCCATACCTGATAACTGACCTGCTTCTAGTGCTGTTCGTGCACGCATACCTAAAAAAAGTAATGAGAGTGGAAAAAGTCCACCATACGCAACACCAAGCAAAGTAACACTTACTAACATCTTATTATAGCTACCGCCAATTAATAGACCTAAGTAACCAATGAATGCAAAAGCACATAAGACAATAATTAAACTACGCTGGGACTTTAATTTTCCAGCAATAATTGGAATAAATAAACTAATGGGTAAACCAACAAGCTGATTAAATGATAACATCCAACCACCCGTTGCACTTGTGACACCATAGTCACTTAATATTTCTGGTAACCAAGTCATTAATGCATTGTAAGCAAATGCTTGTAAACCAAAGAAAATAGCAACTTGCCAAGCAAGTGGTGAACGCCACATTCTCACGTTATCTGCTTTAACATAATACAGTTGTACGTCATCTGCAGATCTACGATTTTTAACAAAATAAAGCCAAATAATAATTGCCATAACCGCTGGGATAATCCAAACACTAAAGCACCTTCCCAGCCCCAATCAAGTCCATTTGCAATTGGCAAACTCACACCAGAGGCCAGAGCTGCAAATAAACTCATCGCTGTTACATAAACACTTGTCATCACAGGGACTCGATTAGGAAAACGTTCTTTAATAATACCCGGCAATAAGACATTTGCGATTGCAATGCCTATCCCAATTAAAATCGTACCAATAAATAATAAAGGCACAAATGCAAGTGACCGAATGATTAAACCTAGCACAAGAATAACCATACCAGCAATTAAAGTTATTTCATTTGTAAATCTCATACTAATCATTGGAACAATCGGAGACATTATTCCAAATGCGATTAAGGGGAGGCTCGTTAAGATACCTATACTAAAGTTAGATAATAAGAGGCTTTCACGTAAAAGGTCAATAATTGGACCGACTGAAGTAATTGATGGACGTAGGTTTAATGCAACTAGGATAACTGCAATAATTAATAAGATTTTATCTGGTTTTTTAAATTGTGTATACTTGTACTCGCTCATAAAAATACCCCCTTCCAGAATTAAAAATGATTACTGCCCATAAGATGCGCTGGGCAGGAACCTTTTTCTAGAAAAGGAGTCTCAAAAAACATGATATGATTTATCTTGAGCTAACCGACTAAATTTTATCTTACCTTCTATATAACATTTTTAATGTGATTCGTCAATTTAAACATATGATCATAAGTCTTTAATTGCCTAAATTTTTTAACCATTGACGTAATTTCGCTTTTGGAAAATACACTTCATCTTTAATTAAAATATGAGGAATATCAGGATGATCTTTGATTAAATATTCTGCATCCTCTTTTGCAACCCCCATAAAATAATGGACATCTTGTAACTTAATTAATTCATGTTCATCATCTTCTGCAAATATGTCACTTAGACCATGTGCACTAGGGTTTTTAAAGTTTTTTAAACCTTCACCAATAAAGTAACCTGCAGCAGCCAAACCTAGTCCAATCCAAATTAAATTAATTCCCATATTTATTCCCCCTCTGATAAATTAGCACTATTAGTCTTATTATAGCAATCTTTTAAAAAAAGAAACAACCAATCATCAATTGGTTGTTTCTGCTTATTGCAATTGCATAGTCGTAATGCATGTTTTATCGCCTTCAAATGTTGAAATCTCAGCTTCTGTTGTTTTATCGTCTTGGGTAATTACAACTGTATATGTGTCGTTACGTGGCAACCACAAATCAATAAATCCATTAGCTTCGGTTGTTTTACTTTCATCTAAAACAAGATCGCCTGAGGCATTGGTAATTTCCACATCAAATGATTCACTCACAAGTTCACCTTGACAACCAGTTAAACTATGAATATCACACTCATGTGTTTCTGTTTTAAAAGGCGCAATTGAAACAAAAAATTCTTCTTCGGGAAGTTGGTACACTTTCTTTTGGTTATCATTTTCTTCAATAATTAACTCAGTCGACGTGATTGATGCTTGTTTTGCATCTAACTTATCAATTGTATAATCATTAACTAACGCTTTAATTGATGCAGTATCAAGCGATTCAGTCGCAACTTCTGCTTCAGTTTCTGGTTCTGTTTCACTACTACAACCCATTAATAACATCATACTTAAAATCACAAAAATGCTTAATTTTATGCGCACAATACTTTTCTCCCTTAATTATTTATTTGTCGTTAACTCTTCTTCTGTTACCCATTTATGGTTTTTAACAGCTTTACCATCTGTTGTCGATTCATAGTCAATCATATAAACAGTCGTCTCTTCTGAAGAATCGATTGTTGCTGTAACACCTTCCATTCCTTCCATATGATCTGCTTGAACAGTCACTTCTTCACCTGCTGGAATTTCACTGTCACCACTATTTTCTATTTCTTCTTGAACGACCCATTTATGATTTTCTACTTTTTCACCACCTGTACTTGGTGTATATGAAATAATATAAGCACGTGTATCATAAGCACCGACAATTGTTGCCTCAGCACCTTCCATTCCTTTCATATGATCTGTTGTAATTCTTGCTTGACTCCCCACTTCATATGTTGGATTACTTGCTGCTTCTAAATCGTCTGGTATTTCACCTGAATCAGAATGTTCCATGTCATCCATATCTGAGCTTTGTTCTGATGTTTCTTCAGTTGGTGCTTGGTTTTTCTCTTGTTCATCATCATCTGTTGTTCCACCACACGCTGCTAGAACTAATGCTGCTATAATTAACAATACTCCTCTATTTAACTTTTTAATCATCATCTTGCCTCCTTAGAATATCTTTCTTGAAGCTGATGACTAATCATACATTTTAATTATCAAGATTTTATCAAGATTATAACATATTTTATGATTTATTTACCCATTTATATCCTACGCCCCAAACCGTTTGAAAATAATCATTAATTGGAAAACCTGCCTTGCGAATTTTATCACGCATATTTCGAATATGCGAATCGATCGTACGTCCTTCTGTGTTTGAATCAAATCCCCATAAAAGTTCAATTAATTGATCTCTTGTAAAGACTTGATTTGGATGTTTAATAAAATGACCCAACATCAAAAATTCTTTTGGTGTTAAATGGATGAGTTCATCCTGGTAAGTTAATTCAAATTGATTTTTATCCCAGACAAGCCCAGCAACACTTAAGATTGTTTTTGGCGCTTGCCTGCGTAAAATTGCTTCCATTCTTGCTAGGAGTTCTGCTTCATCAAATGGTTTAACTAAATAATCATCGGCACCTAATTTTAAACCTTTAACAATATCTTCTTGTTGATCACGTGCTGTGACCATAATAATTGGAACATCTGAAAATCTTCTAATGCGTTCGCACACTTCCCACCCACTCACATCAGGCATCATAATATCAAGTAAAACAAGATCAAATGACTCTTGATTTAAATAAGCTAAAGCTTGATCTGCATGAAATGCTTTTGTACTTTTGTAATTATGTGGACGTAAATAGAGCCCAATTAAATCTGCCATCCGCTTCTCATCTTCAACAATTAATATTTTTTTCATTTGTTTATTCACCTCTTGGTAATCTGATGCTCACACTGGTCTCTTGATTTAGCTTGCTTTTGATTTTAATTTTACCACCATGTGCTTCGATGATTTCTTGAGCGATTGATAAACCTAAACCTTTCCCACCACTTTGTCGTGATCGTGATTTATCTCCACGATATAAACGATCAAAGATAAAAGGCAAGTCTGTTTCGCTAATTCCCTCACCCTGATTAGTTATTTCAAGCCTAATTGTTTCATTTTCCAAAAAAGCAACTATGTGGATAACCGACTCTTGATAAGCATGTCTTTGGGCATTATCTAAGACATTGATTAATACTTGCTGTATTCTTTCAGCATCTAAATAAGCCATTAAATGATCTGGACAATCAATTTTAGTCCTTAAGTCTTTCTTTCTTAAAACCGGTTGAATCCGGTCATTTAATTGATAAATTAAGTCAGATAAATTAATCCACTCAGGCTCCACTGTAAAGTTATGTTGATCGACTTTTGCTAAATCAAATAAATGTTTGATCAATAAGGTCAATTCGTCTGTTTCTTCGCGGATAATTTGAATATATTCTGCTTTTTCTGCTTCTCTTGTATCTTTTCGATTAATAATATCTGCATACCCTTTAATATAGGTGAGCGGAGTTCTAAGTTCATGTGCGATACTTGCTAAAAATTCATTTCTTTCAACTTTTAATCTTTCTAAATCTATTGCAAGCTTTTCTACAGCTTGTGCCAGTTCGCCCAGTTCATCTTTACGTTCTGTATTTAATCGAACCCCGTGGTTACCTTTACTTAATTGTTCCGTTGCTTGCTTCATTTCAACGAGTGGTTTGGCGATAAATCGTGATAATAAAATGATTGTCACAAGCGTTAAAGCCAATGTCATTAAACCGGTTATTAAAAATTGATTTGTCAGTTGATCTACTGTTCGCTTAACATAATCAGTTGGTGCAAACATATAAACATGTCCGCGATGTTCATTATTAATCGTAATTGGACTATCTGTTGCAACATAGCGGCCCTCTTCCCAGCGATCTTCTATGATT
>CALZEK010000067.1 GCA_945639745.1 uncultured Bacillaceae bacterium | reverse complement strand
CTCTATAGATTAGTGTTATTCAACTTTGGGTTGAGCGCTTGTTAAACCATACTTCTTTAAACGCACCGCAAAAAGACCAGCTAAAATAGCTAAAGCGATATCTTTTGGTAAAGGAACAATCATCCAAAGCCAAGCCAATTGATAGCTGACAGCTTCAGGAGCAGCAAACCATAATTGATACGCTGCGTACATCCAGTTAGTTCCAATTCGATAATTAATAGCTGTTGCGATTAATGCTGCTATGATATAAGCAGAAGTTGATTTTTTATATTCGATTATTTTTCCAGCTACGTATGCAACTAAAATAAAAGATAAAATAAATCCAAAGGTAGGAGATAAAGCCATTGCTACGCCACCTTTAAATTGCGCAAAAACAGGAACACCTGCTAAACCAAGCATCATATAAACAAACATTGTAAATGCACCTAGCCTACTACCTAAAACTAACCCTGCTAAAACAGCAAAAAAAGTTTGTAAGGTAATTGGTACACCACCGATTACTAAGAAAGGTGCGATTGAAGTCATGTTTGCACCAATTGCAGTTAGGGCAACAAACATAGCTCCTAATGTTAAATCAAAAGTCTTATTTCTTTTCTCCATTTTACTTACTCCTCCTAATTGTTCACCATTTAAAATAAAGGTGTACAATAATTTTATCATATCATTATTTTATTTGAATGCAAATATATATAAAAAACTCTTTAATCGAGCTCATTTTAGCTCAATTAAAGAGTATACATACAAATAATTCATTTAGGTCTTATCCGATAACTAAACCATGAGGATCTAATTTTCGTAATGCAGTAACTTCTTCAGCAGTTGGGGGCGGTAGATATGACCAATCATTTGCTATTGCAATCGGAAAGCTGCTATTTTCTTGCACATCATCCAAAGTGCACCCTTCGAATAATTGAAGAAGAGTGAGTTTTTTTGTAACTTCATCAAATCCATAAATACCTAATTGGGTAATAACTCGGTAAGGACCTGTATTTCTTGGTAAACCTACATCATCTCTAGAATTATCTCCTGTTAAGTAGCCAGGACTTGTTAAAAAATCTACTTCTTTAACAAATTTATATTTATCTTGGCGCATTAAAATAATAGTTTTCTCGCAAAAAGAAGCAATATCTGCACCGCCACCTGAACCAGGCAAGCGTACTTTTGGTTTTTCCCAGTCTCCGATTATCGTAGTATTTAAATTTCCATAGATGTCAATTTGTGCACCACCTAAAAATCCATATTGAATCCAACCGGCTTGAGCTAAACTCATTACATAATCGATTGAGCCAACGATGGTACCTTGTTCGTATGTTAAAGATTCACTTACTTGAATTGGTAATCGACCAGAAGGTTGACCACCAACACCTCCACCCTCATAGACAAATAATAAATTTGGGGCATGTGTTTTTAATGCTAAAATTGAAGCAAGTAAAGGCATCCCCGTGCCAACATAGATTGCCGTGTCAGTCGGTAATAATTTTGCTCCTGCTATAATCATCTTTTCTGTTTCATTAATCATTATCTCAACCCCTTCTAGCGACTTTTGGATAAGGACTTAGTCCTTTTTCGATTTTTTGAAGTTCATGTAATACTTTAATGCTACCTATTTTATCTAAATAATCGTAATGATCATTTGTTTCATGGATATATGTAGTTAAATAATCTTTAATTTTTTTATCATCTAATGAAGCATCGAGCCAAATTTGCCATTGATTTTCATCAAATGAATAAAGCCCAGGTACTTGATTAGGATGTGAACCGAATGGAACTTCAACAACTGAATCAACAACAAAAAATGGTATTTTAGTTAATGCGGGATCATTGGTAATAACCTCATCACTAACAATCTCTTCAGCAGTAATAATAAGATGTTTGGCTGCGTGTGCTATTTCAACATCAATCGTCACATTGCCATCAATTTGACAATTACCATATTTATCAGCTCTGTGTACGTGAATGATTGCGACATCTGGATGACATGCAGGTAACAGTTCAATCGGCTTATTTGTAAATGGATCTGTAATCGTTTTTGAGCCGCTGTAATGTAATGTATCTGTCCCTATACTTGTCCGTGTTGGATAAAATGATAAACCTTTCATTGCTGCAGTAAAACGCCACTGAAATCCTGCATTTGTCATTTCTGATAAAACTTTTAATCGACCACTTTCAACTGCAGCACGAGCAGGTCGAGACAATCCGCGAATTTCATCAGCAAATGCATAAGCAACTTCAATTTGTGTAACATTACCTGAGGCGATAAGCACATTGGCGTCATTTTGTGATGCTTTGCCTCCAAGTGTTAAATCATTAATCTCTTGACGAATAATTTCATAAACAGCTGCCATTGGATTTCGAACAGCTCCAAAACCGCCAAGAACTAAATAATCGTTACTTTTAACACCATTTTTTATTGCTTCAGATAATGTCGTTAACTTATTTTTTTTTACCATTGATTTATGTTTTAAACGGTAAGCTCTCATATCATCAGGGTGCACCCAACCATGAATTTTATTTTTATTTTTTTCTGACATATTAACTCCTCCTTAACGTCGATTGACAGTTTTTGCTACTTTATCTCCAGTGTATTGAATCAGTTGAACTATAATAATTAAAATAATGACTGTTGCAAGCATAATTCCATTTTCAAAACGGTAGTAACCAAAGCGAATCGCTAAATCACCAATACCTCCACCACCAACCATTCCTGCCATCGCTGAGTAACCTAGCGTACTAATAATTGTAACTGTTAAACCTGCAATCATCCCTGGTCTTGCTTCTGGTAATAAAACGTCTTTTATAATAAGCCATGGAGATGCACCACATGATTCAGCGGCTTCGATAACGCCTGTGTCAATTTCTCGTAAAGAACCTTCAACTAAACGAGCATAAAATGGAATTGCAGCAATGGTTAGAGAAACACTTGCAGCAATGGGTCCAGTAGTCGTACCAAGTAATAATTTCGTAAAGGGCAATAAAACAACAAGTAAAATAATATAAGGAATCGATCGAATAATATTAATAATTGTACCGGAAGTGTTTTGAATAAATTGATTTTGCCAAAACATACCCTTGTTAGTGACAAATAAACCTACCCCTAAAGGAATACCAATTAAAGCAGCAAGAACAATTGCTATGCTCATCATTAATGCAGTTTCTGTTAATGCATTCCAAAAATCAACCAACATTTTCTAACACCTCCAAGTGACTTGTTGATGCTTCAATATAATTTACCGCTTTAGTTAATTCGTCATCATTACCTATTACTTCAATAATTAATGTGCCTAATGGTTGATCTTGAATATATGTAATTTGTCCATGTAAAATATTTACAAAAACATCAAATTTGGTTAGAGTTTGGGCGATGACACCATCTTCAGCAGATGGCCCTCTAAATGTGATTTTTATAATCGAACCTTTTCGATCCATCAGTAGTCGATCGGGTAGAGATAAGGAGTGAATGGTTTGTACAAATTTTTTAGTTAATGCTTGTTTAGGGTTTGCAAAAATATCATAAACTGATCCTATTTCTATTACTTTGCCATTTTCCATAACAGCAATACGGTGACATACTTCTTTAATAACTTCCATTTCATGCGTAATTAGCACAATCGTAATGCCAAGTTTTTCATTAATTTTTTTAAGTAAATTTAAAATAGCTACAGTTGTCGTTGGATCAAGTGCACTAGTCGCTTCATCACATAAAAGTACTTTAGGATTATTTGCTAAAGCTCTTGCAATTCCAACACGTTGTTTTTGACCACCTGATAATTGTGCAGGATAATGATCAGCTCGATCAGTTAAGCCGACCAAATCTAGTAATTCAAGTACACGTATTTTAATTTCAGACTTCTTTTTCCCAGCAGCTTTTAATGAAAAAGCAATATTGTCATAAACAGTTTTAGAACTGATTAAATAAAAATGTTGAAATATCATTCCTACTTTTAATCTTTCTTGACGGACTTCACGATCAGTTAGTTTAGTAAAATCCTTGTTATCAATCCACACTTTTCCAGTGGTAGGTCTTTCTAGTAAATTTAAACAGCGAAGTAGAGTGCTTTTTCCAGCTCCGCTATAGCCAATTATGCCGAATATTTCACCTTTCTTGATGTTAAAGTTAACATCGTTTACAGCTATCACATTATTATATGTTTTTGTTACATGTTCAATTATAATCACTATTTTTCCTCCAATTCATTTTGATAAGGTGGTTTTACGTAACCTTGAGCGTACTCATTTGTGAAGTCTAAAAATGCTTTTGATTTGTAAGCTTTTTCTAATGCTTTAGCAAAAGGTTCGTTTTCTTCACCATTACGCAATGTCACATAAATTAAATAATCTTCTGGTGTATCTTCAATCGCGACAGAATCAGTTAATTTCAAATCAGCTGCTAGTGCAAAATTACCGTTAATAAAAGCAAAATCAGCATCACTTAGTGAACGAGGAGTTTGTGCTGCTTCTATCGGTTGAACATCTAAATTATATGGATTATCGATAATATCTTTTTCTGAAGCAGTTGTTTGTTTAACAGAGTCATCAATTGTCACCCAACCGAAATCAACTAACATATGTAATGAGCGTGCTAGATTTGTAGGATCGTTTGGTAATGTAATTTTCATTCCATCTTTAATATCTTCAAGTGAATTATGTTTATCAGAATACAAAGCAATGGGAGCTGTTGGTACAGCATAAGATGCGACTAAATCCATATTATGGTCTTCGTTAAATTGTTCTAAATAAATAGCATTTTGAAAAACATTTACATCAATAGCATTTTCTTCTAGTGCTTTATTGGGTTGAATATAATCACTAAATTCAGTCACATTAATTGTATAGCCTTCTTTTTCTAATAAAGGCGCAATCCCTTCTTTTAATTGATCACTATAAGGTCCAGCAGTTGCTCCAATATTTATTTCTGTTTTTTCATTACCATTTGAATTTTCGTCGTTTGACGCACATGCAGCTAAAGCAAATAAAACTAAAGTAACAATAAATAAACAAATGATTTTTTTCATAATAATATCCCCTTTTATATTTATGTATTTTGAAAATTCAGTCATTCCTAGTTATAAATTCATTTTATTACCTCATTTCAAATTAAAAAGCGATCTCTTATAAAGATATAAGAGATCGCTTTACACTAATAATAAATATATTGTGATAAGCAACTCCCTTATATTTCGAATTAAAAAAATAATTCGCTGGATTTAGCACCGTTTGAAAATTAATTCAATGGTTGCCTAGATGTCATAGGGCCAGTCCCTCAACCTATCTTTATAAGAGTTTGCGTTACTTTAATTTAATTTTTATTTGATGATGAATCTCATCTTATTATAGAATAGTATAATTGTCAAACTATTCATAAAATAGCGAGTAGCTTTTAAAAATATCAATTATAACTGCTAAGCTAAATAATTAATCTTGTATTTAACTCGTCCATTTAAAACTACCACCAAAAACATCGCGTACATCATGAACAACGACAAGAGCATTATCGTCGATTGAATTAATGATTTTTTTTAATTTGAAAAGCTGGTATTTATGGATAATCATATAAGCCATATCGGTAGGTTCTCTTAAATAAAGTCCGTAACCTTCAAATACAGTCGCGCTAATTTGAAGTTGTTCAGTAACTTCTTCAATAATTTCAGGAGCATCGTGTGAAATAACACTTACAGCTTTTCTAGAATCAAGACCATCGATAATAATATCAGTTGCTTTTTTTCCGATAAATAATGAAATAACTGTATATAAGGTGTTCAAAGGTCCAATCACTAAGTAACCAGAAAAGACAATGATAGTATCTAAAACGAGATTAGTACGTGTTAATTCCCAACCCCAGTTATGGTTAAACATGCGAGCAATTATGCTTGTTCCACCCATCGAACTTCCAGTCCTGAAAATTAGCCCTGTACCTATACCACTTAAGACTCCGGCGAAAATAGCAGAAACAAGTGGGTCAGCTAAAGGATCAATATTTGATTCAGTCAGAATAATGAGTAAAGAAATTAAAGGCGCTGTAATAAGTGTTAAAAGAGTAATTCGTTTAGGTAATGCACGGTAGCCAATCAAAATAATGATGGATGATAAAATAAAATTAATAAGACCTGGTGACCAATCAAACACATAGTGTAAAATAATTGATGCACCAGCAAGTCCCCCATCAGCAAAGTTATTTGGAATAATAAGTAAATTTATTGCTAAAGCGTATAGTAAAGAACCCATGGTAATCATGAATAAGTCTTTTGAAAATTTCAGCAAACGACACCCTCCTCATAAATAATAATAAAGAATTATTTTACTTATTTCATTTACTAAATACAAATTTTCAATACTAAAATAATAAAAAAGATATCAGAAACTATTAAAAGAATAGTTTCTGATATCTTTTAGGGAGAAGCATCTAAATTAAATCCTTCAATTTCCACATTATCTTCAATTTCTAAAAGTAAGCAAGGTTTACCTTCGTAAGTGATGTATTTTACATTTTTTAAATGTTTTGGATCAAGGGAAATTTTAGCGATTTCAGTATTAATTTTTACTTTTTTAGGTAATAAGCTCTCTGTTTTAAATGAGTACTGCTCATCATCAAAAATAGTGTGTAAAGTATCTTTGATAGCTTCAGTATCAACGTTCTCAACACCGCTTGATGTTAAGATATGTTCCACATCATGATAATCAAGATCAGGAACATTAGGCTCTTCTTCATCCTTACTATCTTGAATAATGTGATCAATTTCTTCATAAATATTAGCAAGTGTATGTGCATCGACCTGGTCACCTGCTAACTTACTAACAACAAGTTCAAAGCTATCTTTACTTTCAGCTGCAGTCATCATCTCTTCACACTCTAAAACTTCATCAATAAACGCTTCATCAGGTTCATTAGCTTTTCCAGCGCTGTATAATATATGATTCACATCAGAAGCACCGTCATGCATTGCAGGAAAAAGAAAACCCGTCAGTGGCTTTGTTAGATTTATGATTGGATCAACCTGATGAGCAGATTTAAATTCTTTTTCAATATAATCAAAGGTATAACTTGTTTCAGGTTGATCTGTTTTATTTAAACTACACAATAAAAATTTATTATCATAAATATGATCATTACCGCCCTCATCAGAATGAGGATCACGTTTTTTAACGGGCTTACGATACTCACCTTGAACGAAAGTCACAACCGTATCAAAATCATAAACTTTACTTGAAAAGA
>CALZEK010000066.1 GCA_945639745.1 uncultured Bacillaceae bacterium | reverse complement strand
CACGCCTTCTGAAAATAAAATAAATAAATTAAAAATAAAAAAAGACGTATAAATTTGTACCGCACCCTTAAAGTTAGACCAAAAATCTAACTTTAAGGGTGATTTTTTATGGTCAAATATAATCTTGCGTTTAAGCTTAAAACTGTTGAGGCTTATTTAGCTGGAGAAGGTGGCTATCTTACGATAGCTAAAAAATATGGTTTACGAAGTAAGGCAAATTTGGAGAAATGGGTAAAATTATATTTGAAGTATGGAATAAAAGGATTAGAAAGAAAAAATAAAAGTAAAAAATATCCTGTTCAATTTAAGCTAGATGTCATAGAATATAAATTAAGAACAGGAGAATCCTTTAATAATGTTGCTTTACACTTTGACATACCTGAACCTTCACTTATTTATTCTTGGCATAAGGTATGGCAAGGTAAAGGAATAGATGGACTCTCTAAACCAAAGGGGCGACCATCTATGTCTAAAAAAACAAAAAAGAAAACAGATAAGAAATTAACTAAAAAACAACAACTAGAGAAGGAAATTGAACTTCTCCGTGCGGAGAATGCGTACTTAAAAAAGCTCCGAGCTTCAGGGATAAATATTCCGAACCGACTGCGAAAGTAGAATCTAGAATTATTCATTCACTCCGTAAGGATTTTAAATTAGCAGTTATTCTTGAAGCAACAGGGTTTCCGCGATCAACGTATATGTACTGGCAAAAACGATTCAATGAAAATAATCCAGACGAAGAAATAGAAGGACTGATCAAAAAAATCTTTGAAGAACATAAAGGGAACTATGGTTATCGTAGGATAAATACTGAATTACGTAATCGTGGTTATATGGTTAATTCTAAGAAAATATTACGTCTAATGAGAAAACTTAATCTCAAATGTATTAAATTCACACGTAAATCTCGTAAATTTAGTACGTATAAAGGGACGATTGGTAAGATTGCCAAAAATCTTATTAACCGTAGGTTTAATACAAAGTTTCCACTTCAGAAAATAACGACAGATACCACAGAGTTTAAATATTATGTTTTAGATTCCGATGGAAGAATAAACATTAAGAAAGCTTATTTAGATTCTTTTTTAGATATGTTTAATGGTGAGATTCTATCCTATCGATTATCTAAAAAACCAAATGCCAAAGCGATTATCGATGCATTAGATGAAACCATTGAAAGGACAAAAGATTGTCCTCACCGGACAACGATTCATTCTGATCAAGGCTGGGGATATCAGATGAAAATATTTGGGAAGAAACTTAAAGATAATAAAGTTTTTCAAAGTATGTCCCGAAGGGGCAATTGTTTAGATAACTCACCTATAGAAAATTTTTTCGGCTTAATGAAGCAAGAAATGTATTATGGAGAAACGTATCGTTCATTCGATGAATTAAATAAAGCGGTAGAAGAATATATTTATTATTATAACAATAAGAGAATAAAAGCAAAATTGACTGGCATGAGTCCGGTTGAATACCGTCAACATACCAGCCAATTAGCTGCATAACTGTTTAGTCTAACTTTTGGGGTTCAGTACAAGATAGAGTCTTTTTTTAATGTTGAACTGCTTTTTCAGTTTTACACGCTTTACATTTACCATATAGTTCTAAACGATGTTCGTTTATATCAAAGCCACTTACACGTTGAGCCAGTGATTCTATTTCACTGAGTTTTGGATAATGGAAATCAACTACTTTCCCACAATCTTCACATACAATATGATAATGATCATCCATATTACTATCATAACGGCTTGAGTCATCTCCATATGATAATTCACGAACTAAACCAATCTCACTTAAAATACGTAAATTATTATATACTGTTGCTACACTCATATTTGGAAACTTACTTTCTAACGCCTTATAAATATCATCAGCTGTCGGATGAGTCATTGACGTTAATAAGTACTCAAGAACCGCATGACGCTGTGGTGTAATACGTACACCAGAATTTTTTAACGTATTAATCGCTGTTTGCAACTTTTCGTTTTCCACGTCATGCACCTCGCTTTCAATAGATAAATTATTAATTAATAACGTTTCTAATCTTAGTTTACACTCTATTGGACTAAAGTGTCAATAAAATAGCCTATCTAACAGTGTTAGAACAATATTTATCTATTTAATATTTTATTTACTAAGTTCATTTTTTACATAATCCAATGTTTTTTCTACATGATTTTTCACTCTAATATTACGATATTCCTTTTGCAAAATACCTTGATCATCAATAATAAAGGTCGAACGAACAATTCCGTAATACTCTTTGCCAAATGTTTTTTTCAGTTGCCATACATTGTATAATTTAGCTACTTCATGTGTTTCATCTACTAATAAAGTAAATGGTAATTCATGTTTTTCAATAAATTTCGTATGACGTTCTACTGGATCAGGGCTTACACCTAAAACAACAGTATTATTTTCTTTAAATGCTGCATAGTTGTCTCTAAAATCACAAGCTTGAGTAGTACACCCAGGTGTCATATCTTTTGGATAAAAATATAAGACAATATTTTTTCCTTGGTAATCTAAAAGTGATACTTCTTCTGCATTTTGATTAAGTAATTTAAAATCTGGTGCTTTTTTTCCTATTTCAATTGTCATTTTTATTTCCCTCCAATTAATTATCTAAATGTTGAATCTGATATAAATCATAATAGTAACCTTTTTTCGCCATTAATTCATCATGTGTACCCTCTTCTTTAATTACACCCTCTTCAACTAAGACAATTCTGTCTGCATACGTTATTGTTGCTAAACGGTGAGCAACAATAAAGGTTGTTCTTTCTGATGCTAGTTTTTCCATTGTAATTTGAATGTTTTGTTCACTCTCTAAATCTAGTGCTGAAGTTGCTTCATCAAAGATAAGAATTGGCGGATTTTTTAAAAATACACGAGCAATAGCAATTCTTTGCTGTTGACCGCCGGATAACTTAACTCCTCGTTCGCCAACTAATGTGTCATATTTCAATGGTAATGATTCAATAAATTCATGAGCATTAGCTGCTATAGCTGCTTGCCTAACTTCTTCGTCGCTTGCAGTCGGTTTACCCATTCGAATATTAGTTGCAATCGATTCGCTAAATAAAATATTATCTTGTAAAACCATTCCAATATTATCTCTAAGAGACCTTTGTTTAACATCTTTAATATCATGACCATCAACTTTTATGCTTCCTCCGGTAACGTCATAAAAACGTGGTATTAAACTAATTAATGTTGATTTACCACCACCACTCATACCAACAAAGGCAATCGTCTCGCCATTATCAATTTCTAAATTAATATTTTTAAGGACAGAACCATCCGCTTCATCATAAGAAAATGACACATTTTCAAATGTTACATGTCCGGCAACTCTGTTTAATTTAACTGCATCAGTTTTATCCTTAATGTCATAAGGTTCATCAACCAATTCAAAGACTCGATCAATTGAAGCAATCGATTGAGTAAGTACTGTAGATGAGTTTATAAGTCTTCTAAGCGGATTATAAACTTGATCTAAATATGCAACAAAGGCAACCATTGTACCAATGGTCAGACTACCTTGAATCACTTGATATGCTGCAAAAGTTATTACAATTAATGGCGCTAAGTCTGTAATTGTATTTGTGACTGCGAATGTTTTAGCATTCCATTTACTATGATCAATAGCTTTAGTTAAAAAGTTACCATTTTTTTCTTGGAATTCCTTTTGCTCATAATCTTCTAATGCAAAACTTCGCGTAACAGGTATACCTTGAACACGTTCATGTAAATGACCTTGTACTTCTGCTAAGGCTTGTGAACGATCACGAGTTAAACTTCTAAGTCTAGAATAAAAATATTTAACAGCAAATCCATAGAATGGGAATAGGATGATTGAAACTAAAGTTAATTTCACATTCATTGTCATCATAATTGTTAATGCAATTAATATTGTGAATAAATCTAACCATAAATTCATTAAACCTGTTACAACAAAATTCTTAGTTTGCTCAACATCATTTATCACACGTGAAATAACTTCACCTGTTTTAGTATTTGAATAATACTTTAAACTTAATCTTTGTAAATGATCAAATAACATATCTCTAATATCGTATAAGATTTTGCTACTTGTCCACTGTGCTAAATATTGCCTTGCGTATTCAATAGGAGGTCTTAGAATTAAAAATACTCCAAATGATATTCCCATTAACCAAAATAAATTACTTAATTTTTCATCAGTAGCCATCTCTCCACCGATGATATTATCAATCACATATTTTAAAATTAACGGGATTAATAAAGGGATTCCAAATTTCAAGATCCCTATTAAAATTGTTCCGATTATTTGCCAGGTATATGGCTTTACAAACTTTAAATATTGTTTAACACTATTCATTCAATCAAACTTCCTTCTTTTTTTAACTTCATATAAATTATAATAATATTCAAGTTCTTTATTTGAAAAAATCAATTGTTTATTTTTAATAATGTCGATTAATACTTTTATGCTGTTTTTTAATTGTTCTTCAAGTTCTTCTGAATAATTATATAAAGCTCGATTCACTTCAAAATCATCCATATCTAAAATTTGATAATTATAATTTCTATCTACGATAATATCAATGTCATAATCGATATAAATTAAATCCTTATTTTGTATTTTTATTGGCGAGCTTATATTACAATAATAATAAGGATTGTTCGGCTTATCTATATGAATAATATTAAACCATTTATTTTTAGGAAAATAAAATAAGGCTCGGTTTTTAGTCACCATTGTACTCAAATCGTTATGAATCACTTTAGTTTTATTATTTACACCAATGATTGCATTTTCGTTATTACTTAATAACGTATTTTCTTGCCAAGATCTATGGAATGAAGCATCGTGTTTTTTAGCAATGATTTTAATTATCTTCACCTCATATTGATTATAGCGTTAGTAATAATGATTTTAAAGTGTTCTAACTTATAAATATCTCATTGCTTTAATATGTGAGACAGAAAAAGGATAATCTATCAGTCCTTCTTTTTTTACAAATGTCAGTTCGTTAGAATCTTCTTTAACTAACTCTGCTTCCACTACTCTCAAATCCCAAATAATATGTGAAAAGATATGCTTAAATTTATAAAGTTCTTCTTGTTTATTAATTTTCATTCCATATGCAGCATAAAACCATTCTTCAATATTTTCATTTTTAATTTGATCTGTTCGAACCATCGGAAATTGCCACATATTAGCTAGTAATCCATGATTCGGTCTTTTTTCTATAGCTACTTCACCGTTTTTATTTCTTAAAAGAATAACATCATATTTTTCAACTCTTTGTTTTTTAGCTTTGTTTTTTATTGGCAACTCAGTTTGAATACCTTTGTCATGTGCTCGACAATGATTTCTAACTGGACAATGTAAGCAGTTAGGACTTCTTGGTGAGCAGACTGTTGCCCCTAATTCCATCAAGCCTTGATTATAACTTGATGGATTATCTTGACTAATAATTTTATAAATAATTTCTTCAAATATTTTTCTTGTCTTAGCATCAGAAGTATTATCTGTTATTAATAATACACGTGATAATACACGCATAACATTGCCGTCAACTGCAGGTTCTGGTTTATTAAAAGCAATCGATGCTATTGCCCCTTGTGTATATGGGCCAATGCCTTTTAAACTTCCTAACTGTTTTAAATCTTTAGGAACTACTCCACCATATTTATTCACCACTTCTTTAACAGCACTATGTAAGTTTCGAGCACGAGAATAATAACCTAGTCCTTCCCAATCTTTTAATATCATTTGCTCATCTGCTTGAGCCATGTCATTTACTGTGGGATATTTTTCTTTAAATTTATTATAGTAAGGAATGACCGTATCGACTTGAGTTTGTTGGAGCATAATTTCAGAAATCCAAATTAAATAAGGATCATTTGTTTGTCGCCAAGGTAATTCTCGTTTATTTTCTTCATACCAAGTGATTAGGTCTTGTTGAAATTGTAAATAATTAAATTTTTCTAATAAATTCTTAATCATAAGACACCTCTTGATTTTATGTTATAATAATATCTGTTAGTAATAATAAAATGAATATTAGTTTAAAGAAAGGGGTTAGCCCCTATGGATACGGGAACACATATTGTTATGGGTGTTGCATTAGGTGGTTTAGCTACACTAGATCCGGTTGTTGCTAATGATCCAGTTATGTTTAATGCTGTATTAGTTGGTACGATACTTGGCTCGCAAGCACCTGATTTTGACACGATTCTAAAATTGAAAAATAATGCTATCTACATAAGAAATCATCGCGGGATTACTCATTCTATCCCAGCTATTATTTTGTGGGGGATTTTAATTCCTTTAATTATTTACTTCTTTGTTCCTGAAGTTAACTTTTTACATCTTTGGTTATGGACATTCTTAGCAGTGTTTTTACATGTCTTTGTAGACGTTTTTAATGCTTATGGAACACAAGCATTTAGACCATTTTCTAAGCAATGGGTGGCCTATGGCTTTATTAATACTTTTGATTCATATATCTTCTTTGCTCATGTCGCAGGAATAGTCGCTTGGGTCTTAGGTGCTAATCCTGGTCCTACATTTTTAATTATTTATGGGATTATTGTCCTTTATTATATAAAACGATATTTTGATAAAAAAGAGATTGTCAAAACAATTAAAGAATTTTTTCCTGACACAGAATTTATTGCTACCTCGCCTACGATTAAACAAAATAATTGGCGTGTAGCCATTTCAACAAAAGATCGTTATTTCGTGGGAACGGTTATTGATGGCCATATTCAATTATATGACGAATTTGAACGTGTCCCTTTACCAGATATTGAATTAATTAGACGCGCTAAGCAAGATAAGAATATTTCAGCCTTTCTCTCCTTCTCACCAATTTACCGCTGGGAAATAATTGAATACGATAATTATGACGAAGTTCGCTTAACGGACTTAAGATATCGTACAGAAGGTTATTATCCATTTGTCGCTGTTGTTCAAATTGATAACGAGAAAAATCTTTTAGGTTCTTATACTGGTTGGATTTTTTCTGAGCATAAATTACAAACTAAACTTTCTTTTAATAATACACCAACATAAAAACAGCAAAGGCTTAAATGCTTTGCTGTTTTTATTATCTGGATTACTTTTCTTTAACTTCATCACCAAGTAATGAAATGGGTAATGCTTCTTCTTTTTCTAAGGTTTCTTTTAATAGATTCACTCTGTGTCCCC
>CALZEK010000065.1 GCA_945639745.1 uncultured Bacillaceae bacterium | reverse complement strand
CATCATCGCTACTCTTCACTTAATTTAGTTCCAATAAATAACTTATTATATTTAAAAAAATGCCCGCTTTTATTACAATATCTATTGCTTTTGCAATTGGATTATTAGTGGGATATTTCGATGATGTTGGTAAAGCTTATAGTTTATCACGCACTTTTGCATTTTTCCCTTTCTTTTTAGTTGGCTATTTTTTAACTAAAGAACAGTTAATGCAATTAAAGAAACCTACAATTCGAACAATTTCATTTATAATCATGCTTGTGTTGGCAATACTTATTTACTTTATGCCTGACTTTAACTCTGGTTGGCTGCTTGCTTCTAAATCATATAGCCATCTAGGTTTGCCTACAACAGGTGCTTTTGCAAGATTCTTAGTTTATTTCACTTCAAGTTTAATGGTGATTGCTTTCTTAAGTTGGGTTCCTTCTCGAGAGTTTTCATTTACCTATATCGGAGAACGTACTCTTTATGTTTATTTATTACATGGCTTTTTCATTCAGTATATTAGACAAACAGACTTACTTCCTGTTACGCATCAAGTACATTTGATTGGCATTTTTGTTTTAGCAATTGTTTTAGTTTATCTCTTATCTCATAAATTTACAGTAACGATTTTTAAACCGTTAATTGAATTTGATTTTAATTATTTAAAAAGTAAAAAATAACTAACTCATAATAAAAGACAGCCTTTAAAAAATCTTTAAAGGCTGTCTTAAACTACATCATTATTTACTTAAATTATAAAATGCATCCCAACTAGCATATGCACCCATGCCCATTAATTCGTCTTCAATACGAAGTAACTGGTTATATTTTGCAACACGGTCTGTACGTGATGGTGCACCTGTTTTAATTTGACCAGCGTTTGTTGCAACTGCAATATCTGCAATTGTCGCATCTTCAGTTTCACCTGAACGATGAGAAATAACAGCTGTATATCCAGCTAATTTAGCCATTTCAATTGCTTCAAATGTTTCTGTTAAAGTACCAATTTGGTTTACTTTAATTAAAATTGAATTACTAATTCCTTCTTCAATTCCACGAGCTAACTTATCTGTATTTGTAACAAATAAATCATCTCCAACTAATTGAACACGGTCGCCTAAACGATCTGTAAGTAACTTATGTCCTTCCCAATCGTTTTCATCTAAACCATCTTCAATTGAAATAATCGGGTATTTTTCAACCATTTCTTCATACCAATCAACCATTTCTTCTGAAGTACGTACAACACCTTCACCAGCTAAATTATACTTACCATCTTCATAAAATTCAGATGAAGCAACATCCATCGCTAATAATATATCTTCACCAGCTTTATATCCAGCCTTTTCAATTGCTTCAACAATTGTTTCAAGTGCTTCTTCATTTGATTTTAAGTCTGGTGCAAATCCACCTTCATCACCAACAGCTGTGTTTAAGCCTTTTTCCTGTAAAACAGCTTTTAAAGCGTGGAAAATTTCCGTTCCCATTTGTAGTGCTTCGCTAAATGATTCTGCTTCTACTGGCATAACCATAAATTCTTGGATATCAACGTTATTATCAGCGTGATCTCCACCATTTAAGATATTCATCATTGGTACTGGTAGAACATTTGCATTAAATCCACCTAAATAGTTATATAAAGGAATGTGTAAATGCGTTGCTGCTGCATGAGCTACTGCCATTGATACACCTAAAATTGCATTTGCTCCTAAATTAGATTTATTTTCAGTATCATCTAGTTCAATCATAATTGCATCAATAATATTTTGTCTTGTAACATCTAATCCAATTAATTCTGGAGCAATTTTTTCATTAACATTTTCTACTGCTTTAAGTACACCTTTACCTAAATAACGATTAGGATCCTCGTCACGAAGTTCTACCGCTTCATAAGCTCCTGTTGATGCACCACTTGGTACAAGTGCCGAACCAAAAGCACCTGATTCTGTTGTTACTTCTACTTCAATTGTTGGATTACCACGTGAATCTAATACTTCACGTGCATAAATTTCTGATATAAATGGCATAAAATCTCTCCTCATTATTTTTTATCTATATAAATTAATATGTTGTGAAACATATCATTTTATTTCTTAATTAAAGATCTTCCTGTCATTTCTTGTGGCTGTTCTATATTCAATAAATCAAGTAAGGTTGGTGCAAGATCTGCTAAAATACCATTATCTCTTAATTCCACATCTTGTTTAGTCACAATCAACGGAACAGGATTAGTCGTATGAGCAGTCATTGGTTTACCATCTTCTGTTGTTACTTCATCAGAATTTCCATGGTCTGCTGTTATTATAGCATGACCACCTAAAGAATGTATTTTATCTACAATTTTTCCTAAACATTCATCAACCGCTTCAATTGCTTTAACTGTTGGTTCAAGCATACCAGAATGACCTACCATATCTGGATTAGCAAAATTTAAAATAATTGCTTCATGTTCTTGTTTATCTAATTCTGTAAGTAAGGCATCGGTTAATTCATATGCACTCATTTCTGGTTTCAAATCATAAGTGGCTACTTTTGGAGATGGAATTAAAATTCGCTTCTCACCAACAAACTCTTCTTCTTGTCCACCACTCATAAAATAAGTAACATGTGGGAATTTCTCAGTCTCAGCAATTCGAATTTGCTTCATATTCTCATTTGCAATGATTTCGCCAACAGTATTTTTTAAATCCACTGTTTCATATGCGACTGAACCATTTACAGTATCGCTATAATCTGTCATTTTTACAACAGTTAAATCTGTTGGATGATTCTCACCTAAATCGAATTCATTAAAATCATCATTTGCAAAGCATTGTGTTAATTGAATCGCTCTGTCTGGTCTGAAGTTAAAGCTAATCAGACTATCACCTGTCTTAACTTTTCCAACAGGTTCACCTTCGTCATTTGAAATGATCGCAGGAATAACAAACTCATCATCAATACCATTATCATAAGATGCTTGTACTACATCTACAGCTTGAGAATATTTTTCGCCTTTACCAAATACCATTGCTTGATATGTTTTACTGACTCGTTCCCAACGTTTATCGCGGTCCATGGCATAATAACGTCCACTCACTGAAGCAATAATTCCTACACCTATTTCATCAATTGCCTTTTGCAAAGCTGTAATATGTGAAATCGCAGTTTGAGGACCGACATCACGCCCATCTAAAAATGGGTGAATATATACTTCTGTAAGACCTTCATTTTTAGCTAATTGTAATAAAGCAATTAAATGATTAATATGACTATGTACACCGCCATCTGATAATAAACCATATAAATGAACTGCTTTATTATTTTCTTTCGCCTGAATCATACCTGCTTTTAATGCTTCATTATCAAAAATCTTACCTGATTTAATCGCTAAGTTAATTCGTGTTAAATTTTGATAAACAATCCGTCCAGCACCTATATTCATATGACCTACTTCTGAATTACCCATTTGACCTTCTGGCAGACCTACTGCCTCACCACTTGCTATCAGTTGACTATGTGGATAATTATTCCAATAACGATCAAAGTTAGGTTTATTTGCTTGAACAACAGCATTACCTTTAATTTCATTTCTTATAGCAAAGCCATCAATAATAATTAAGGCTGCAAGTTTTTTCATAGTTGAACACCTGCTTTAATTAATTGATTAAATGAATCTGCTTCTAAACTTGCACCTCCGACAAGTGCACCATCAATGTGCTCTGTTTGAAGAAGTTCAACAATATTTGACGGATTAACACTTCCGCCGTACTGAATTGTAATTAATTCTTTAATCGAATCATTTGTTAACTCTCCAACTACTGACCTAATATGACCACAGACTTCATTTGCTTGATCATGTGTAGCTGTTTTACCTGTACCTATCGCCCAAATCGGCTCATAAGCAATAATTGTTTCTTTAATTTGTTCATCAGTTAAGTGAGCTAATCCTAATTTAATTTGTGATTCAATGTGAGTAAGCGTTTCGTTTGCTTCACGTTGTTCAAGTGATTCACCTACACAAATAATCGGTGTTAAATTATGAGTAAAAGCTGCTTGTACTTTTTTATTAACCGTTTCATCTGTTTCATTATAATATTCTCGGCGTTCTGAGTGACCTATAACAACATGGGTAACGCCTATGTCATTAAGCATTACTGGACTAACTTCACCTGTAAAAGCACCTGAATTTTGATCATTCATCGTTTGAGCTGCTATTTTTATTGGTGTTCCTTCTGCTAATTTAACTAATTCTGCTAAATAGACAAATGGAGCACAAACAATGGCTTCAATTTGTGATTTTTCTGGATAATTTTGAATTAGCTCTTCCATAAATTTTTTAATTTCTGGTAAAGTTTTATTCATTTTCCAATTTCCTGCTATGATTTTTTTTCTCATTAATTTACTTCCTCCTACTTATCGTTTAATTCCTTAATACCTGGAAGTTCCTTACCTTCCATAAATTCAAGTGATGCGCCGCCTCCTGTTGATACATGATCCATTTGTTCTGACAATCGAAATTGTTCAACTGCTGCAGCTGAATCGCCACCACCAATAACAGTATATCCTGCTGTTTTAGCTAATGCTTCTGCCACTGATTTTGTACCACATTCAAATTGCTTCATTTCAAAAACACCCATCGGTCCATTCCAAATAATAAGCTTAGAATCTAAAATAACTTTTTTAAATGTTTCGCATGACTTTGGACCAATATCTAAGCCCATCCAACCTGTTTCCATTTGATCAACAGCTACTGTTTTATAATTTGCATCTTTTGAAAATTCATCCGCAACAACAACATCTGATTGTAAGATAAAGTTAACATTTTTTTCTTTAGCTTTTTCAATAAACCCTTTAGCTAATTCAATTTTATCTTCCTCAACTAATGAATTACCAATCTCGTATCCTGATGCCTTTAAAAATGTATAAGCGAGTCCGCCACCAATTAAAATATTATCTACTTTTTCAAGTAAATTATCAATGACATTAATTTTATCTTTTACCTTTGAACCACCAATAATAGCAGTAAATGGACGTTCAGGATGATCTAACGCTTGCCCTAATACCTTTATTTCCTTTTCCATTAAAAAGCCTGCTACTGCTGGCAATTTGCTAGCGACACCTGCTGTAGAAGCATGAGCCCGATGAGCCGTTCCAAATGCATCGTTCACATAAACATCAGCCATTGCTGCTAATGCATCAATCAAATATGATTGATTCTTTTCTTCACCTACTTCAAATCTAACGTTTTCTAATAATAATATATCACCATTTTTTAATTTTTCTATTTCTGCTGTTACTTCTTGACCATAAACTTTATCAGTTTTTTTAATCGGCTCATTTAAAATATTAGATAAACGTTCAGCTACAGGAGTTAAACGTAACTCTTCAACGACTTCACCTTTAGGGCGTCCAAGATGTGAAATCAAAATAACTTTAGCACCTGCTTCTCGTAAATATTTAATTGTTGGTAAAGCTGCGTTTATTCTTGTCTCATCTGTAATTTGACCAGCTTGTAAAGGAACATTAAAATCTACACGACAAAGTACTTTTTTACCTTTTAAATCTATATCTTTAATCGTCTGCTTTTCCATAGTTACAACTTCCTATCTCTAATTTAATTTATGTATCTGTACATACCTTACTTCATTATACTGTAATCTTGTCATTTTTTATAGTTTTTATAATAAATAAAAAGAAGACATTAGACACTTATCTCCTTTACCTAATGAATGGCTTTTGGAGATGGTGTTAATATCTTCTGATAATTTTACAATTCTTGTTCATTTATAAATTCAATCAAATCTAGACAACGTGCAGAATAACCCATTTCATTGTCATACCAGGCAATTATTTTAACCATGGAATCCTCCATAATAATCGTTGATAAACCATCAATAATTGCTGAATGTGTATTACCGACAATATCAGTTGAAACGAGCGGAGCTTCACTATAACTTAGTATCTTATTTAAAGGTCCTTCTGCAGCTTCTTTAAGCACTTGATTAATCTCTTCTTTTGTAACATTTGTTTCTAATTCAGCTACTAAATCAACTAGAGATCCATCTGATACAGGTACGCGAATTGCCATACCATTTAATTTACCTGCTAATTCAGGAATCACTTGACCAACTACTTTAGCTGCCCCTGTTGTTGTTGGGATAATATTTTCAGCCGCAGCACGGGCCCGACGATAATCTTTGTGTGGTAAATCTAAAATTTGTTGGTCATTTGTATAAGCATGGACTGTAGACATTAACCCTCGCTTAATACCAAAGTTTTCTTGTAATACTTTTGCAACTGGTGCTAAACAGTTTGTCGTACACGATGCATTTGAAATAATATGGTGCTCTTTAGGTAAATATTCTTTTTCATTTACTCCTAAGACAATCGTTGCATCTGTATTTTTTCCTGGTGCAGAAATAATCACTTTTTTAGCTCCAGCATCAAGGTGCTTTTGACTGTCTTTTCGATTAATAAAACGGCCAGTTGACTCAATAACAATATCGACTCCAGCAAATTTCCAAGGGATATTTTCAGGTTCTGCTTCTGATGAAACTCTAATTAATTTATCATTTACAACAATACCTTCTTTTGTCACTTCAATATCTGCATCTAATGTACCATGAATAGAATCATACTTTAATAAATGAGCTAACATATCTGCATCTGTTAAATCATTAATAGCGACAATTTCTACATTTTTATTATTTAATGCTAGTCTGAAAATATTACGGCCAATTCTACCAAATCCGTTTATTCCTACTTTTACTGACATAAAATTCCTCCTAATTATTGGTTATTTTTAATATTCTTTTTGCTGCTGCTTCATCAATAATTAATACATCTGTTTTATTTTGTTGCATAAATGCTTTAATAGCTGCGGCTTTTGACTTGCCTCCAGCAACAGTAATCACATAGTCTGTCTCGGTTAAATCTTCCAACTGTAAGCCTAAGGTTCTAACTTTGTGAACAATTTCGCCTTGTTGATTAAAGTAATAACCAAAAGCTTCAGCAATTGCTTTATTTTCTTTTAATTTATCGTAAGTTTGCTTATTTGTTTGACGTCTTTTAGCCATTGCAAGCGCATTTCCTACACCATGTAGAACAATTTTTGCTTGTTTTATCTTAGTTAATGTCTCAGCAATCGAAGGCTCTTTAACAATTGTTTCATATAAAGTTTCACTCATTGGATCTGGCACGTGTAATAAAGCATATTCTCCTTTTTCTTTTTCTGCCATTTTAGCTGCAAGGGTATTTGCCTGATGCTCTACTAAACT
>CALZEK010000064.1 GCA_945639745.1 uncultured Bacillaceae bacterium | reverse complement strand
CGCATCGATGATACGCTGTAACTCCAATGCTTGCGCTGCATTATCTTGAGATAAACCATTAGCTAAACCTGAAATAATCAATGTTAATAAACTAACTAAAAACACAATTGAACCTAATATAACAAACCGCGATTTATTTTTAATGATTTCTTTCCATGCCATATTCATAATTATTTAACCTCCATTTTGTTTCTAGATTAAGTATATAACCCTTAAATGAATACAGCATGTATGCAGGATAAACAACAGATAAATTCTTTATAACTCTATATGAACTATCGTGTGTTTCTTAGGATTAAAGTGTACTAGTCAATTTATATTTATTAATAGTACAACTTAAGAATCATTGATTAATTGTGTCTAAATTGTTACGCTTATCTTTGGGTTATTAAATATAACAGATTTGAAAGGAGTAACATATTGAAGAAATTATCTTTAAGTATCTTATTATTAATGGCAATCCTTTTAGGTGCGTGTAGTAATTCTAACGATTCGACAGAAAGTAATCAAAAAGAAAAATCAGATGAAGTTTGGGATGCTATTCAAGAATCTGGAGAAATTGTCGTTGGCACGTCAGGAACTTTATATCCTTCATCTTATTATCCAAAAGATTCTGATGAGTTAACAGGATTTGAAGTCGAGGTTCAAAAAGAAATTGCTGATCGATTAGGCCTTGATATTAAATTTGAAACAATGGCTTTTGATGCAACTCTGACTGCACTTAATTCAGGACGAATTGATATGGCTAGTATGGGACTGCGAGGCGAAAACAAAGAAAAATTTGCTTATACTCAGCCAATCAAATATTCTTATGCAACAATGATTGTACGTAAGGATGATAATTCAGGGATTAATCAATTAGAAGATTTAGAAGGTAAGCTAGCTGGTGGAGCTGCAACAACTGTTTATAGTGAAATTGCCGAAAAATATGGTGCAGAAGTTAAAACATACGGCAACGCAACAAATGATGCTTATTTAAGAGATGTACATAATGGCAGAACAGATGTAGTCATTAATGATTATTATTTACAAAGTTTGGCTATTGAAGCCTTTCCAGATATGAATATTCATTTACATCCAGATTTAAAATTCCATACATCGACTGCTAGTATTGTTATGCCTAAAAATGCGGATAAATTGCGTGGAGAAATTGATTCAACTGTAACTGATATGTTAGAAGATGGTACTTTAAAAGAAATTTCAGAAACATTTTTTGATGGACAGGATGTTTCCGTTAAGCCAGAAGAAGATATCATCGAAATTGATGGTATTTCTAAATAAGCAAAGTGGCTCAATTTAATGTTTAATATTGATACTGTCCAGTTAAAGAACTTATTTGATGTTGATTTAGCCATTGAAAGTTTGCCATTCTTGCTCCAAGGCGTACCGATGACATTAATTTTGTCAGTAATTGGGATGACGCTCGGTCTTATTTTAGGTTTCTTTCTTGCTCTTGCTAGAGCTTCTAAACGTTTTATTTTACGTTGGCCAGCTATTATCTACATTTCATTTATGAGAGGAACACCGATGATTGTTTTTCTATTCTTACTTTATTTTGGATTGCCGGTTATTGGTTTAGAATTAACTGCTTTTGTAGCAGCATTTTTAGCTTTTGGACTTAATAGTGCTGCTTACATTGCTGAAATTAATCGTTCTTCATTAAATAGCGTTAGTGAAGGACAGTGGGAATCAGCAAAAGCACTTAATATGCCTTATTGGATTACAATGCGAAAGGTTATTTTACCTCAGGCAATTAGAATAGCCATTCCACCACTTTCAAATATATTTTTAAGTATTGTTAAAGGGACCTCTTTAGCTGCTATGATTACTGTCCCTGAACTTTTTCAAAAAGCTCAAATTGTAGCGGGAAGAACCTTTGATTCAATGACGATGTATATTCTAGTTGCTTTAATTTATTGGCCTATTTGTGGAGTTATTGCCTATATTCAAGAACGTCTTGAAATTAAATATAGTAAATTTCTCTAATTTTTATAAAAGCAAGTTACCTAGTTGGTAATTTGCTTTTTTAATTAGCTTTAAATCTGATATAATTAATTCAAACTCAGTTATAAAGGATGATAATTATGGAACAAATAAATGATCTTTTAAAAAATAGAGTAAAAGAACTTGAAGCTGAAACAATTAAAACAAGAGCCTATCTTTATGCACATCCTGAATTAAGCAGCCAGGAATTTGAAACAGCTAAATATTTAAAAGAAAAAGTAACTGAAATGGGATTAATTATCGAGGAAGTCCCGAATCGAACAGGATTTACTGCTTTATTAGATACACATAAACCTGGAAAAACGTTAGGGATTCGAACAGACATTGATGCTTTGCCGATACAAGAAAATACCCATAATTTAAATGGTGAAAGAAAATATAAATCGAATAATCCGGGTGTCATGCATGCTTGTGGACACGATGGTCATATGGCGATTGTTTTAAGTGTGATAAACATTTTAACTAATCTCAAAGATCAATTAACTGGTAAAATTTATTTTATTTTTGAAGACGCAGAAGAAAATGGTGAAGGCATTGAACCAATGGTTGATCATTTAAAAAACAAAGGTATAGAAGCTATTTATGGTAATCATCTTGCTGCTTTTTTAGAAAGCGGGAAAATCTCTGTTGATGCCGGACCTGTTATGGCTGGAGCCATCCATGTGGAATTCACAGTTCATGGCAAGAGTGGTCATGGATCAAGACCTGACTTGTCAATTAATCCTGTCTTTGCTGCGGCACAGATACTCTCTGCACTTACGAGCGCATGGTCAAATCGACTTGATGTTACAAAAACGGTCACCTTAGGTTTAACACAAATACACGGTGGAACAGCTAATAATGTTATTCCGGACAAAGTTACTATTGGTGGATCCTTACGCTTTTTTGATGTTGAAGAAGGTAAAAAAGCACTTGAAGTAATGAAAAACGTTACAACACTCACAGCACAAGCACATGAATGTACAGTTGAATTTGATCCCAAGTTTGATATTGTTGCTTTACCAGTGATTAATGATAAATCACTTTCAATTCAAGCACAAAATGGGATTAATGAAATAATGCCAAACGCATTAATCAATGACGTGACTTGGTTTGCATCAGAATCTTTTAATCAATACTCAAAAATTGCACCTAGTACATTTGCTTTTATTGGCATGAAAAACGAAACATATGGCAGCGGTGCAGAACACCACAATAATAAATTTGATGTTGATGATAAGGCCTTGATCAATGGTGTCTTAGCAACAGCTAAATTTGCAGTTGATTATTTAATGAAATAAAACGACTCTTTTTTGAGTCGTTTTTTTATATTACGATTAAATGACCGAATAAAGAGATTAAGAGTAGACTAACGATACCAACACTGATAGCTGCAATCAATCCAATATAAAATGGTTTAATACCAAGTCCTTTAAACATTTTAAAGTCTGTTGATAATCCAACACCAGCCATCGCTATACCTAATAAGTAGGTTGAACCAAATGAACTGATTTGTGTATAAATTTCCTGCCAGGTTTCTGGGTTGATCAATTGAAAAGCTTGACCTGTATTTGTGACAGTCAAATCACCAACCGTTCTTAATAGTGAAAATAATAAGAAACCAATGACAAACATAGGGACGAGTTGATACCATTTAGGTAGTTGTGCTGTTGATTCTTTATGTAGATTTTCTTGCTTAAAAAAGAGATAAGAAACAAATGGAATGACGGCAATAATAAACAAATTACGTGTTAATTTTGTTACAGTAGCAACATCAACGACTTGTTCGATTCCGTATATTTGTGAATAGATAAGTGACGCTCCCGCTACTTGAGCCGTGTCATGAATTGCTGTTCCTAAAAACAGACCCGCTTTAATTGGATCATCTGCAAAGAATAGTTGTGCTAAATAAGGATAAAATAACATGCCGATTAAACCAAAGATTGTAATATTAGCAACTGCATAGGATATCTCATTATCTTTTGCTTTAATTACTGGTGACGTCGCCATGATTGCAGTCACACCACAAATCCCTGTTCCACATGCAATTAAGGTACCCAATCGTTGTGATTGGTTAAATTTTTTTGTGAAATATAAAGTAACTGTAAGTCCACTCACAATACATACTAAAATTAATGGTAATCCCCACGCCCCTAACTTTAATGCTTCTACTAAACTAAGTCTGAGTCCGAGTAAAATAATTCCAGCACGTAAGGCATATTTGACTGCAAACGACACACCTTCGTAAAAAAATCCGATGCAATCCCAACACATTTCGAATAAGTAATCCGACTAAAATAGCTACAAATATTCCTGATATTGGACTTGCACTACCAGGAGGTAAAATATCAAAATTAATTAAGATTTTCCCACTTAATTCTGCTAGATAAATCCCTAATAAAATCACAATGATACTGACAAATAAACCTGGTAACAATCGCTTTATGATTTTAATTAATGAATGATTAACTCCTTGTTTCATAAAGATAACTTCCTTCACAGATAAATTGATTTGATTAAATTTAATCTTACTATATTAATTTGATGAATACTATAATAAATAAAAGCAACTCATCAAGAATCGCTTTTATTTATGCTTCTACAAGATCAAAAGCTGTAGGTTCACCGTTAATTAAAACAATAATTTTTTCTGATTCTTCAGCAATTCTTAAATAATAAACATTTTCAATTGTTTCTTTTGTTTTAGATTCAGCTATATCAAATTTAATAATTGCCTTCTCTTCTTCTTCTTCAAAGTTTGCTGTTACCTTACCATCTGAATGAAAAATAATATAATATTCATTTTCCCCAGCATTATTTAATTGAAGTTGTCTATTAATATCAATTGTTTCTTTAACTTCATTGGGTACTTGATTAACTTCTTTTATACCTATACCCGCTTCATTTGAACTACATGCAGATAAAATAACTATAAATAAAATCATAACTAACTTTTTCATCTTATCACCTCACATTTAAAATGATTAGTAAATTTATTATATCATTTAATTTCTATAATTATTCTAGCACGTCTTTGATAATTAAAGGATTAGTTAAATTAAGGTTTAACTATTATTCTCAAGGGTATATATACAAAAGATAGACATTAAATAAAATTTATTTTCTTAAGTAGTTTTCTGCTTATTTAATAAAATTACTATACAAATATTTAAAGTCGAATTGAAGGGAGTGTCTAGATAATGACAGAAATGAAAAATATTATGGTTGCTTTTGATGGTTCTAAAAATGCTATCAAAGCTTTGAAGGTTGCGAAAAAGATAACTATAGATAATCAGGCCCAACTCACTGTTCTTTATGTTCATGATGACCCATTTGAAAATCCGGTTAAAATAAGCACCACACAAACTGGGGATGAATATATGTATTTAGAAACTGATTTTTCGCTAAATGACGAAGCGATTATGTCTACTGAAGAAGATATTGTCCTTGTAAAGGAAATACCTTATCGTGTTATTTCTTTAGCTAAAGAAACACTTAAAAATACTGATAATATCATTTATAAACGCTTGTCAGGAAAACCAGCTGAAGAAATCGTTAAATATGCAAATGAAGATAATAGTGATGTCATTATTATTGGTAACCGAGGTATCAATATTTTAGAAAAACTTGTAACAGGAAGCGTCAGCAGTAAAGTAAGTAAACACTCGACTTGTTCTGTGTTTATTATAAAATAATACCTATTTGCAAAGTTCTATTTAGAAGATCACTCCTACTTATACTGATACACTTGACATTCATTTATGATTAAGCTTAAACTAGATTATATTTACATTAAATGAAAACGATATCAAATGGTATTTTAAAGTCATGAGGAGGAATTAAAATAGAAACTTTTGCTTATTTTCAAATGCCCCAACGGATTTATTATGGACGCAATTCTTTTAAAAAACTAGGTGAAGAAGTTAAAAACAGAGGTAAAAAAGCGTTAATCATTAGTGACAATATTATGCAAGAAATTGGTAATGTGGATGCTTGTATTAATAACCTAAAAAAACATAATATAGATTCTGAAGTTTATGTAGGTGTCGTCTCAGAACCAACCGATAAGTATGTAGAAGAATCTCTTGATTTATTTTTTAAAACTGAATGTGATGTTTTAGTTTCTATCGGTGGAGGAAGCTGCATTGACACAGCAAAAGCTGTTTCAGTTTTAGCAACAAATGGGGGGTATATAGGTGATTATATGGGTGGTAAAAAAATCGCAACCGAGCCACCTATCCCGCATATTGTCGTACCAACAACATCAGGTTCAGGATCAGAAGTGACTGATGCGACCGTTATTGATAATACAAAAACACAAGTTAAAATGATGATTAAGCAACCTGCCTTTTTACCCTGTGCTGCAATTGCTGATCCGATATTAACAAAGACCTGTCCGCAAAAAACAACTGCCGCAACTGGTGTTGATGCTCTATCGCATGCGATAGAGGCTTATTTATCCAGACGAGCTCATCCGATGACTGATACTTTAGCTTTATCAGCGATGAAATTAATTACTGAAAATCTGTTACTTGCCTATGAAAATGGCGATGATTTAGATGCCCGAGAAAATATGGCTCTTGGATCTCTTCAAGCTGCTATAGCTTTTTCTAATGCTTCTGTTTGTCTTGTGCACGGGATGTCTCGTCCGCTTGGTGTTAATTTTGATATTCCACATGGCTTTTCTAATGCGATTTTATTGCCTATGGTTATGGAAGCCAGTAAAGATTATTGTATTGACCGCATGGCTGACTTAGGTAGAGTCTTTTACCAAGGCGAGACAGCTTTATCTAATGAAGAGGCTGCAGATTTTGCTGTTAAGTCGGTAAAACAATTATGTGCACGACTAGAAATCCCAAATTTACAAACATGGGGAGTCGATAAAGATAAATTTGAACAGTTAATTCCGAAAATGGCTCAAGACGCAATTGATTCAGGGAGTCCGGCTAATAATCCTTGGATTCCTTCTAAACATGAAATTGAAGATTTATATCGCGTCTGCTTTGATTATTAGCATATATCTTTAATACCTAGCGTGTCATTATGCGTTAGGTATTTTATTTTCTTAAATATAATTTAATTTTGATAGTAATTAACTCAAATAAACTATACACTTAAGCTAGCTACTTTTAGTATCATCAATATAAAGTTAAATAAATGAATACTTAATCAAAAATTTATTTATCTTTACTTAAAATGGAGGTCATAAAATGGTTCAATTAAATAAAATCCTTGTCGCTTTTGATGGCTCTCAAAACGGTATTAAAGCGCTTGAGATTGCTAAGAAAATAACTCGTGATAATAACG
>CALZEK010000063.1 GCA_945639745.1 uncultured Bacillaceae bacterium | reverse complement strand
CCTCCACGCGCCGGTACGAATAAATTTTTCTCTTTATTCAACGGCACCATTGCATTAGCTACAGATGCCATTGTCGTACCACCTGTTACTGCAATGACTTCAGCTTTATTGACAATTTGTTTTAAGAAGATAACTGTCATTCGGCCTAATTCATCTTTTACAAAATGATCCTTATCGCTATCACCTGTTACTACTTTAATATGTGAAATGTTAAACACTTCTTTTAATCTTTCTTCTAAGTTTGTCACACCTGAAAATTCACGAATAAATTCACCTAACTGATTAATAATTGCTTTACCATCTTCTGTTATAAACATACCTTGAGTTGTTACTTTGATTAAACCTTGTGTATGCAATAATTCTATTTCATTTCTAATAAATCTTTCAGTAAAACGCGTTTGATCAACTATTCCTCGTCTGCCAATCGGCTCAAAAATAGATATTGCATAAAGGATGTTAAATCTCGCTTCCATTAATGATAGCAAATCTGGAAATATCATTTTTTGATATTCTATTAGCTTTTTCATGTTAATAAATAATCTCCCCCTTTGTGGGTACTATTCTGACCAAGCAAGTTGTTTTTGTCCCTGTTGTTTCAAAAAAATATAATAGCGCTTCTTCTGATAAGATATATACTATAATAAATTGAAGGTGTTAGCAACTACTAACTCGTTAACTTTTCTAATATAACACTCATTTCTAATGAATCGCCATAAAACTCTTCTTGATCTATTTTAACTACAGGGATAATAATTTGGTATTCTTCTAGTAATGCATCATCTTTATAAATGTTTATAAGATCTAATTCAAATGGTTCAATTTCTTGAATCACTTTAAGTAAATCATAAGCTTCATCACAAAGTAAACAATTATTTTTTGTGTAGAATAATACTTTTTTCATTTTTGTCATCCTTTCTAAATTTAATTTATCATAGGCTAATCAAATATTGACATTTTTTTGTTTTATGGCACAATTAAACAAATACAATTAAATATAATTACCTTTAAACCAGTCCTGTGAGACTGACAAGGTCTGCTAGAAATTAACTTTCTATGTCTTTTCTATGGCCTTTAAAGGGCTTTTTTTTATATCTAATTTTAACAAAGGAGCGATTTAATGGATAAAAAAGACTTTATTGCAGTTGACGAAAGACCCACATTCCTTAAAACATTACCACTTAGTTTACAACATTTATTTGCTATGTTTGGTTCAACGGTTTTAGTACCAATTTTATTTGGAATTAATCCCTCGACAGTTTTATTAATGAATGGGGTAGGTACTTTATTATACATATTTATAACTAAAGGACAAATTCCTGCCTATCTTGGTTCAAGTTTTGCTTTTATTGCACCTGTCACATACGTTTTAGAAAGAAATGGACCTGAAGGATACAGTTATGTATTAGGTGGGTTTTTGGCTGTTGGTATTGTTTTAACACTTGTTGCAATTATTGTGCGAATCATTGGTACAAATTGGATTGACATATTATTTCCACCAGCAGCAATGGGAGCTATCGTTGCTGTCATTGGACTTGAACTTGTTCCTGTAGCAGCTGATATGGCAGGATGGATTTCAGCTGATGGATCACCAGTTAACCTTGATATCATCATTGTTTCTTCCCTTACATTAGGCTTGACGATTATATATTGGGTAACTTTACGTGGCTTTTTAAAGATTATTCCTATCTTACTTGGTATTATTACAGGTTATGTTATTGCCTATTTCTTTGGACTTGTTTCATTTGATAGCGTTTCTAGTTCAAGTTGGATTACTGCGCCAGAATTTTATTCGATGAAAATCCATTGGCCTTCGATCATCATTATTTTACCAGCTGCGCTTGTTTTAATTCCAGAACATATCGGACATTTATTTGTTACAAGTAATATTGTCGGTAAAGATTTAGCAAAAGAACCTGGATTAGATCGTTCTTTAGCAGGTAATGGAATATCAACTATTATTTCAAGTTTCTTTGGCTCAACACCAAATACAACTTATGGAGAAAACATTGGTGTGCTTGCGATTACACGCGTTTATTCAACCTGGGTAATTGGAGGAGCAGCAATTCTTGCTATTATTCTTTCTTTTAATGGTAAATTAACAACCCTTATTTCATCAATTCCTGTACCTGTTATGGGTGGAATTTCATTATTATTATTTGGAATTATCGCCGCAAGCGGCATTCGAATGTTAGTTGAGGCAAAAGTTGATTATAGTAATTCACAAAACTTGATTTTAACATGTACTGTTTTAGTAGTTGGAATTAGTGGACTTGAAGTTGTTATTAAAGAAGTTGTACTCTCAGGCATGGGACTTGCTACTGTTGTTGCAATGATTTTAAGTTTATTTTTCAAAGTATTAGATTTACTTAATTTGTCAAATGAATAAATGGTTTTACTCATTTAAGGTGCTAAACTAAAGTAAATATTAAATCTTAGGAGATGAGCAAATGAATAATGGTTATTTTGGAGAATTTGGAGGAAGTTATGTACCAGAAGATCTTCAAGTTGTTTTAAACGATCTATCAGATGCATTTTATAAGTACAAAGATGATCCTGAATTTAATGCTGATTTAACTTATTACTTACAAGAATATGTTGGTCGAGAAAATCCACTTACTTTTGCTGAAAATTTAACTGAATATGTAGGTGGAGCGAAAATCTATTTAAAACGCGAAGACTTAAACCATACAGGTGCTCATAAAATCAATAATACAATTGGACAGATTTTACTTGCTAAACGCATGGGTGCTAAGCGTATTATTGCTGAAACAGGAGCTGGACAACATGGTGTTGCAACCGCGACAGCATGTGCGATGTTTAAAATTCCGTGTACAATTTATATGGGTACAGAAGATATGAGACGCCAAGCTTTAAATGTGTTTAGAATGGAATTGCTTGGTGCTAAAGTTGTTCCTATTGACGCTGGTCAAGGTAGGTTAAAAGAAGCTGTTGATGCTGCCCTAGCTGAACTTGTAAAAAATCATGACACAACTTTTTATTTACTTGGTTCAGCTGTTGGGCCTCATCCCTTTCCTTTAATGGTGCGTCACTTCCAATCAATTATTAGTGAAGAAGCAAGGCGTCAAATTTTAGAAAAAGAAGGTAAATTACCTGCTGCAGTTGTTGCATGTGTTGGCGGGGGAAGTAATGCAATTGGAGCTTTTGCACACTTTATTGATGATAAGGATGTTCGTTTAATTGGCGTTGAACCTAGTGAATCAGCTGCTATTAACGATGGTGTTCCTGCTGTATTACATGGTTTTAAGTGCTTAACATTACTAGATCAATCTAATAATCCAGCTGAAACAAATTCAATTGCAGCTGGTTTAGATTATCCAGGTGTAGGACCTGAGCATAGTCAACTTAGCGTTAGCGGTCGAGCTGAATACGTGCCAGTCTCTGGACATGAAGCATTAGAAGCTTTTCAAATTCTATCTAAAATTGAAGGTATTATTCCTGCATTAGAAAGTTCACATGCTATTTTTCATGCGATTGAACTAGCTAAAGAATTATCACCTGAAGAGAGCATCATTGTTAATCTATCAGGTCGAGGTGATAAGGATGTTGATCAAGTTTTCAATATGTTAAAAAAGTAAAATAACACCCTAAAACTAACATTTTTTAGGGTGTTATTTTATAAAAGCTATTAAAACAGTTTATTTTTTGTTACACTGTTATATAACAAAACAAAGGAGTGTTTTTATGGATAAAATAATTATGGAATTAGAAAAGGTCCCAACTACAGCTATTTCTGATGTTTTAAAAGGGATGCAAAATATTAACCCACAAATTAAACCTTTAAAAGAAGAATATAAAATAGCCGGTCGAGCTTATACAGTTCAGCTTCCTGTTGGGGATAACCTGATGTTGCTGCGATCTCTTAAAGAAGCACAACCGGGTGATATTTTAGTAGTTGACGTTAAAGGTGATACATACCGTGCGATTGCAGGCGATTTTGTTGTTGGGATGATGAAGTCTCTCAAACTAGGTGGACTTGTTGTTGATGGAGTGATTCGGGATTTAATTGATATTAAAGCACTCGATTTTCCTGTCTTTTCAAAAGGAACAACAGTCTCTTCGGGTACAAAAAATGGTCCTGGTGATACAAACATCCCTATTTCTGTTGGGGGTACTCCTGTTAATCCTGGTGATGTTATTGTTGGCGATGTTGATGGAGTTGTTGTTATTCCACAAGGAAAAGCAAAAGAGGTCTTAGTTAAAGCAAAAGAAAAAATGCAAGCTGACGATGAACGAGAAACTAAAGTTGGTCAAAATCGTGAAGCAATTATTGATTATGTAAATCACATGTTAAATAAATAAAAGATAGGCTTTGATTTTTAAAAAATCAAAGCCTATCTTTATTATTCGATAATCTCTGGTTCATTAAATTGATAACCTTCTAAATCGACTGTCATCGACTTTATTTTTTGATCTTCTTCCGGTTTGTCTTGATTATCAGTAGGAACTGAAGCTATTTCATCAATAACTTCCATACCTTCAATAACTTGGCCAAATGCTGCATAATCACCATCTAACTGTGCTGAATCTTCATGCATTATAAAAAATTGCGAACCTGCTGAATCAGGGCTTTGACTTCGTGCCATTGATAAAACACCTCGATGATGACTTAATTCGTTACTAAAATCATTTGATTCAAACTCGCCCTTAATACTATAGCCTGGACCTCCTGTCCCGATACCATCAGGATCTCCACCTTGAATCATAAAGCCAGGGATGACACGATGAAAAATTAAACCATTATAAAAATCATCTTGAATAAGAGCTATAAAGTTATTAACAGTATTTGGAGCAACTTGCGGATAAAGTTCTATAGTTACTTCTTTTTCATTTTCCATTGTCATTGTTACGATTGGCGCTTCTTCATTTTCGCCTTTAAACACTTGTTCTTCTGATTCTTTTGTTTCATTTGTCTCTGTTTCTTCAACTTCATTTGCTTTTTCAGCTTTTTCAGTTTGATTATCACTACATGCAACTAAGAAAACAAAACTTAAAATTAATACAAGTAAACTTATTCTTTTAATCATGTACAACTTAAATCCTCCCATAATAATTATATGTTATTATTTAAATAATAACTCATTTTATTTAGTAATGTTTATAACTTTATTTTTTTAAGGCAATCTTTAGTATAATAGATTATTAATTTGTTTACTACTTTATTGTCATTCATCTTAATTATTTTAAGCGAAAGGTGTTAAATATGTCTCACTATAAATATACAATTCGTGATGCTAGTTTCTGGAGAATAACGATTGGATTAGGCTTTTCTTCATTTATTATTTTTGCTTATTTATATGCATTCCAATCATTATTACCTTTTTTTAAAGTTTTTTTTGCTATTAACTCAACTCAAGCAAGTTTTTTAATATCTTTTGCAATGCTAGGGTTAATTGTCGGTTTATTTATCTTAGGTTTTCTTTCTGATCGTTATGGTCGTGTGCCAATTATTTACTTTTCATTATTTGGATCAGTTTTTTCTATGTTTCTAATGTTATTTACTAACTCATTTTACTTTATTTTATTACTTAGATTTATTCAAGGTTTTGCTATAGCTGGTTTAACAGCTTCTGCAGTAGCGTATATTAGTGAAGAAGTTGATTTTAGAAATGCTAAAATTGCTGTTGGTTTTTACATATCTACAAATGCAATTGGCGGTATGCTTGGGCGAGTCGTTAGTGGTTATTTAACTGAAGTATATTCTTGGCAAACAACTTTATACACTCTTAGCTTTGTTGGCCTCTTCATTGCTATAAGCGTCTTCTTTATTTTACCTAAATCGCGATTTTTTATTTCAAGTACAGAAAATATTAAAACAGATTTAAGCGCTTTTAGGCATCATTTAAGGAATCCTTTATTAGTTATTCTTTTTGGCTTAGGTATTCTTTTGCAATTTTCATTTACTGGTTTATGGACTTATCTTCCGTTTCATTTAGAAAAAGCACCTTACCACTTATCACTTCAAGCAATTGGCTATTTGTTTTTCGCTTATAGTTTTGGTGTAATCGGTGCACCTCTTTCAAGTTCTTTAGCTAATCGATTTGGCTTAAATAATGTTCGTTTTGTAAGTATTAGCATTTTAACACTAGGACTTCTATTAACAATGTCTACTTTTCTTAGTTTAATTATCGTCGGGCTTTGTCTTGCTTGCTTTGGTTTTTTTACAGCTCATTCTTTAACTGCAACTTCAGTAAGTGAAACTGCTACACATCATAAAGGTACTGCTTCTAGCTTATACTTCATTGCTTATTATATCGGTGTCGCTAGTGGTAGCTCTCTTTTAGGACCTTTATATGAAAACATAAATTGGTTTATTTTTGTTTTAATTGTAAGTTTAATCCCTCTTCTTTATATTAGTTTCTTTAAATATAAAAAAATAAATGTCATTTAAATAAAATTATCCTCTTGATTAATTTTATCAAGAGGATAATTTTATTGCTTTTTGTTCTTTTTTTTCTTTTTCCCTTTTTCTTCTAAAGGCTCAGTTAATATCTTTTTAACTTTTCTTCTAAAATCAGGATCAATCATAAACTCCTTTTGAAATCTTTCAACAATTCCTCTAATAGTTGTTTGCTCCATTGTATTTAAATTATTAAACATATAAACAAGTTCTATATGATTAGATATCGTTTCAGCATATGATACTAACGAGATTGCATAGGCTGTTGATCCTGCTTTTTGTGCATAATATTTAATTTCAGGATCGATTTTTTCCTTAGTATGGAGCAATGGCGTAAAGTGTGCATAAACTTCCTCAGAGTAAACAGTTTCTCGGTTCAATCTTCCCATCAGCTTAGCATAATCTCTCGTTGTTGATTTTGCTAATTTGTTTGTCCATAACTTTTGGAAGGACATGGACATTAAACTATACACTTGATTCTTAACTGACTCAGACGGAGGTGAAGCACACCAGTCATCAAATGCTAAGAGAACTTCTTTTTCAAAGTCTTTTCTAGATAATTCTTCAATATAATCAAACGCTTCACTTTTACTCATTCCATCGTTTATTAGCTTCACAGGTAAATATAATTGAGATGTAATCGGGAGCACGTTGTCATGTATGTTAAGTTCTGATTCATTTAAAGTTTCATTAATTGAATCTATGCCAAGTTTTTTAATCAAATAATCTGTGTTTGCATTTGACCCATAAACAACCATCCCTTCAACAATTTGTTTTAGGGTAACTTCTGTTGGGTTATTTAATGATGCTAACCAGTTTGTGTGAGCATTACCATCAGTTTTGGCTATGTAAAATACATTTAATTCTTCAACTTGAGTCAATTCTTTCGGATTGATTTTTTCATTAGCTGCTTGTTTAGCATATTCAAGTGCAATGAATAATTGTGGCACACTTGCAATTGGAAATTCAATATTTTC
>CALZEK010000062.1 GCA_945639745.1 uncultured Bacillaceae bacterium | reverse complement strand
AAGCTTGTATGAATTGGCTTTGATCGAGTCATAGCTTGAAGAGTCATTAAATTAAATCTTCTTTGCACCCAAGATTCTTTTAATGCTAAAGCATCAATATTAGCTTTTTTTAAAATAGAGAGTTCACTAGAAAAAGCACCCGTTTGTAATTGCATAAAATGATCAGTAATTAAATATTTACTATTATAATGTTCAATAATACGTTTGATGATAATAAATAAAAGAATAATTATTAGTATCATCAACCAATGATCAGGAGATAAATAAAACGTTAAACCTGCGAGTAAAACAAATAAATAACTAGGCTTAATAAGTGTTAAAAACAACGATTTCATTGGTAATTTATTCATTTTCTTTTCGATTTTATAATCTGGTAAAATTTCTTCAATTAATTGAGTAGCTAAATTAATATTTATAAAAGGAAATAAAGTATCTGTTTGTACTTCTTCATCGTCAAATAAATCACCTAAAGTAATAATTTGTACTTCTACAATCCCAAATAATCTTCTGAAAAAGGGCTTTTTAATAATAATTCCATTAACCCTATCTTTAGGAATAGAGAAATGTGATGTAGATAAAACTCCTTTTTTAATAAAGATACGTTCATCATTCGAAGTCACTTTATATCTACCATAACTTAAAAAAGTTATGATAAAACCAAGGATAAATGAAATAAAAAAGGCACTTAAAATTAAAAAAGCCATTAAAATATATGAAGCTTTTAATAAATCGACAACTGGATCAGCATACACATCAATGTTGAAAATATTATTTATCCGGTAGTATCCTGAGATGGCTAAAGGGATAAACGCTAAAAAATAAAGTGATGTAATTGAAATTAATAATATTTCTTTAAAAGACATTGTATAGTGATGATTAACTTCTTGTGTTTTACTAATTGTATCCAGATTACTTGTAGAATCAGTAGCGACTTCATTTTCCAATAACTGTTTTAACTCAGCTGCATCTGGAGGCGTTAGGGCATCTAATTTAACAGAAGCGTTATCCCCAGTAGTGCCTGTTGTTATTGTTAAAGAGGTCAATCCAAACATGCGATGTAATAAAGTTTTATTTTCCTGTATGCTCTGAATTTTATTTAAGGTAATATATCGTTTTTTTGCAATGAATCTACCATCGCTTATTTCAATATTGTTATTGGCAACAAAGTAAGTAAAGTTACGCCATTCAAAAATTGAAACGGTTGTGTTATATAAAATGAATAAAATTAAGAAGCTACCCGCATATATAATAATAGATTTTAGTGAATCAATATTAAAAATAAAAATAAAGACAAAAGGTAAGAATATAGGTTTAAAACGATTAACAAAAAGAATAATCATCCATAATGGTTGTTGTCTTTTAGGTTCAATCATAATTAATCACCTAACTCCTGTTCAATAAGTTCATCTTTAAGAGATGAATCTTTATCTAACTCAGCTAAGTGTACAATTAATTCTCTGATTTCCTGTGCTTCTGATGTAGGTATTGCAGGAATTTTATTAGCTGAAGTAATTGTGCCGATAGTTAAAACAGATAAATCATAATATCTTAAGATGGGTCCTTGATTAGTGTTTACATATTCTACCCGAGACATTGGAATAATAAGTGAATGTCTATTAATAAAGCCATGCTTCAATTGAATATAATGTTCATCAATATCATAACGCCACGTCTTTTGTAAAAGAACAGGACGAATCGTTAATTCATAAACCATTATAATAAAAATGATTCCAAGAAAAACATATAAAGTAATACCAATCCAAGTAACCCAATTAAAGTGATGATAACTAAAAATTAAAGCGCCAATAATAAGTAACCCAATTAAGTTTTGAATGAAATCAGTGATACGCCAAACGTTAATTGCTTTTTTAGATATTTTCTTTTTCGGCTCAGGTATTTCTAAAATCATTGTCATCCTACTTTCTATATTAAACTTATCTTTAGTATATAGAAAAAAAGCTTAAAAAAATAGTAAAGAATAACAAACCACCTACTCTGTAATATTAAAGACAAGTAATTATACATGATGTCTTATTACATCATATCTTGTTTATAATGTTACACACATTATAAAAATGCACATTACTAAGAGTTAACTTTAGTGGTGTGCACTTTTGTTTTAACTACCTTTTTTCCTGTTTTATTAAAGAGTTTAACATTTTACAATTGCTATGAAAAAACATTATAATGGAATAATTGTTCTTTTTTAAGGGGGCTAATAATTGTATTGGTATGAGTATTGTCCAAAACATGTTATAAGTAAATATCAGCTATTAGTATTTAAAGATAACCAACCCTTTCTACCTTTGACAGATTATTATCAAGATTGTTTAGGGAGAATTGATAAGAGTTCAGCAACATCTTATTTAAGGTGCTTATTACCCTTTTTCAAGTGGCTTGAGGAAGAGAGTAACTATCAGGGAAACCCAGTCCAATGGAATGATTCAGAAGAGAAAATACGTGTGGCTGTTGAAGATTACTTACTGTATGAAATGAGATGTAAGATTCGTGATAAAGATTCGTTTCGTTTTGTAAACTTAACAAATAAAAGTCCTAATACTATAAGCCGTTTTTTATCAGCATTAAAATCATTTTATAAGGCTATGATTCGTTTAAGGTACTATCCATACTATAACCCTTTAATTGATGGACAAGCTATTCTGCATATCTATAAAGATGAATTAAAAGGTGTTCGAGAAGATAAACCTAGAATGCCTTCAGTTGCAGGAACAGAAGACCCTATCATTCATCGAAGATTAACAGATTCCTATTTCAAAGTCATCAATGAAGAATGGCAGCCTCAAATTATTGATGATATGAATTTACCTTATCAAGTTTATCAAGCAGGGAAAAAAGTAAATTGGTCGCAACGTGAAATGATCGTAGCTCGTATGCTATTCGAAACGGGAGCAAGGGCATCGGAAATTATTGAACTAACTGTTGGAGATTATCGTCAGCGTAAAAGTCATCAAGAGGTCAGTACGTTTAACAAAGGGAGTCATGGTAGGAAGATCAAGTTCCTACGTTTTAGTAAAGATACAGTCAAGCGATTGTTTCACTATATATACACCGAGAGAAAATCCTATGATGAAAACCATTTAGAATTTGACCAATTACCTGATGATGCACCAATCTTCTTATCTGCAAATGGCACACCATTTACTTATCACGCATGGTACTATCATTGGAATCGAGCAATGATTGTCAATGAAATGAGTTTAAATCCACATAAAGCAAGACATTGGTTTGTCACTTCCCGCCTAAAAGAAATCTATAATGTTTCAAAAAATGAAGCTGAAATTCAACAGCGTAAAAATGAATTAATTAAATACATGAAATGGAAAAATCCAGATACCATGAATGTATATGAACATCATTTTGACGAAGCAAAACATCGTGAAGCTCATGAAAATATGCTGGAACAAATGGCACAAGGAGAGCGAGAATACACCAAACAACGTAAATCCTCAAGAAAACTAATGCCAACAGTCATCGAAACAACAAATATTGAATTGGTTGATGAAGAGTTACAAGAACTATTAGAAGGGTTGGAATAAAATTGGCTGACACAATGCAACTAAGACCATCAACGGAATGGTATGATAAATGGATTGGTAAAATGGATACAAAGCTAATGTGCCTACAAAATTGCCGAAATGAGTTTTTAATCGACAAGGTAGATGAACGGCTTTTTATCTACCTTAATAGGAATTGCTTAAATTTTGATTGGAAGAATCACCTTTTATTAATTATATTAATTGAAACAACTCAAAAAAAGGATGTCGGCACTACACAACGGATCATCGGGACCTTAAACACACGATTTAAAGATATTTTTACTAATTTTAATATTACTAGACTTTTAGATTTCGATGTGAATGTTCATTTATATTCATATTTGAAGAGTGAAATCTTTCCTAACGATTCTAACAACAAAAGGTTTGATTTATGGCGCTGCTATAGTGTAGCTGAGTACCATACAAAGAAATGGGTTTATAACAACTTATCTTTTGAGGAACAAGAATATTATAAAAAGTTTCTATTGCAACCTACCACATTTGATTCAAGAGATTTTTCATTCCGAAAGTTAGCACTAGAACACGCTCAAGTTATACGTAAAGACGAAACAGATGCTATTGTGCCAATGCTTCCAACGATACGTGCAGAAGCAAACTTACGATGGAATCAAATGAAAAGGCTACGTGAAGCCTTTCATCAACAAATACAAGAGGTAGAAACTAAATCATTATCACTGCCAATTGAATTTTTTTATGATGAACCTGAACGTATCGGAGAGCGATTTCATTTTCGTTTATGGGATAAACCATCCTTTGTATTGCACCACCAGACACATTTTTCGAAAAGTGTTATAAAGCAAGCAACTCAGAGGAAATTAACTTATTCTGATAAAAATAATGCTTATTTCCTAGAATTTATTCGTGCGGAATCACTTGAGGGTGAATCAGAAGGAGAAGGTCTCTGGTTTAACGAATTGATTGAATTTAATGTTCTCGGATATTGGTTTAAAAATAGACCAATTGAAGAACATGAGCGTATTCTAAAGGTTTTATCTTTATGGGGCTACGAAAATGAACATGGGCAAAATCCTACTCCATTTTCATCTAGCCATAAAGGCATTTTAACACCGTCACTTTTTATAGCTTTGAACAAATACAAAGCACAAGGTTTATTGATTGATGTAGAGCCATTTTACGCCGCTTGCACATTTGGTCTATTGGCTACGGATATTTTAACAACCACTGGTGCAAGAATTAATGAATTACTTCAAATCAGTAATACGAAAGAATGTATCCTTATAAAAAAGGTTAAAGAGAAGTTGCATTTCTCATTTAAAGTTATCCCTAAGGGACGAGATTCTATAGAAGAATTTTATATAAGCAAACAGACTATGGAGCATATTCAAACCGTAGCAAGACTGTTAAAAGAGCATTATGCTACCGAGAAAATACCGAGTAATTTATATAGAGGTGTTAGAAGGCATCTTTTCCCTAAACCTATGCCCTATTATTTTCAATACGAAGGTAAGGTGATGAAAAAGGAAACTATATATAGTTGCATTAAATTTCTTCTTCATGGATTGGTTTTTGAAACACAGAGTGGTAAGCCTGTAACAATCAAGACGCACCTTTTACGCCATGCTTTTGCAACAGAAGCAGTCCAGCGACAAAACGTGAATATTGATATTGTAGCAAAGATGTTACATCAAAAGGATTTGAATGTAACATCTTATTACTCCGAACCGACGCCATCACAAATCTCTGAATCAGTAAGTGAATTACATGATGTTATTTCAAGCTATGTTGATATTGATGATGCGTATTTAAGAAGCCCTAAAGAGCTGCAACAGCAATTTGATGAACATGCTGAAAAGGTTGGGGTGTATAACAAAGTATTAGGTGGTACGTGCGTAACTGATTTCGTGTGTCCAATTAAAATGCAATGTCTAGGTTGTAAAGCAAAAGTGCCTGAACCAGACCAAGAGGATGAACTTTTAGAAGTTATTCAATTATCAAAAGATATGGAGAAACGCTTTAAGAGTATCGGATTAGAAGTTGAAGTTCGTAAAGCAAAAGAAATGGCGAAGCAAGCTAAGATCGAATTAAAAGAGATTGACTTGATAAAACAATATAGAAAGGAACGTCATTATGAAACAGCAACAAAGCTTAACCCATTCAGATAAGCGGCAATGGCTCCATAAAGTACATAAGCAACGTAAAGAGCGTTCACTTACTATCGGTATTCAAACAATTGATTTTCTATTAGAACAAACGATTCCTGTAACATATCACAACATTAGTGAGCACTCAAAAGCATTTGATGAAAAAGGAAAAGGCATCCATCAAAATACGATTAAACGAAACGGGGAACTACATTCTTATTATCAAAAGCATAGCAGAACGTATAAAGTAAAAAACACACGTAAAAATCCTGTAATACCTTCTATATTTGACGAAGCATCTTTAAGAAGAATTTCGTCTGAACGTGATGTAAGCATCGCTAAAAAGAGGTATATGCAGCTTTCGAAAGAGGAATTGGCAAATAGATTAATAGCAGTTGAAAAATACGTTGCAGAAAATCAAGAGCGATGGGTAACTAACCAATTTGAGCAGTTCAAATAGAACATTAATAATATACAAAAATAGCCTTGTTAAAAATAATTTAACAAGGCTATTTTAACTATCTTGTTCAACTAACGCGCCCGATTGCTTAAGAAAGCTAGAAGTCATTTAATTTATCTCTGGTATTCAACTTTTAAATTGAATTTGTCTTCGTTTATATACATTCAAGGTGATCAGCCAACTAGTAACAACGACTCCTGTAAAAAGGAATAGCATATTACTATACAAATAAGTGGATTGATCAAGGTCCATAGGTAGCAACTTCTGATTCAGTAAGCGTACAGATAATAAACCACCAACAATTGCAATACCTGTTCCCTCTGATAAAAAGCTGGTAAAATTAAGCAAACTCATTCCGGCACCAGCTTCCTTTTGTTTCAAACTACTTGAAACAATTGTAGATATAACTGTTTTGGTGAATGACAGCCCACCAAAAACAAAAACTAATATAATTGTCAGTAACCATGGTGTTACTTCTAAAAAAAAGGCAGCAATTAAAAAGCTAACGGAAAGAAATGTAACTCCAATGGTTAACACGTACAATGGACCTTTTCTATCAACAAGTAATCCACCAATGTAACCGAAGATAATAACGCTCATTGTTCCAGGGAAAATAATCACACTGCCAATTGCAGCAGTGCTTAGTTGATGTACATCTTTCATCATGTAAGGAACCATAGAGATAAACCCTGCTACTGTACCAAATATAAGTCCTCCACAAAGGACACCAATTATAAAAGAAATATTTTTCCCCAGTGCAGGTTCAACAAAAGGTTCTGTTACTTTCCTAATATGTTTTACAAATATCAGGAATGACAGAATACTGATGATCAGAAAAGAAATGTTATAAGATGTTGTAAACAGCATAAAAAATACAATGCCCACTGACATTAGTATAATTCCTACAATATCAAAATGACCTTTTATCCTTACTTCTTTTTTCAACAATTTAATAAGGAACGGAACAGTGATAATTGTCATCATTGGAATGAGCAGAAGATAAGACCAATGGATAAAATGAGCTATCATTCCACCAATAGCTGGACCGATACCTTCTCCCATAGCTACTATGGAGCCAATAAGACCAAACGCTTTACCCCTATTTTCCTTTGGAATATAGCGCGCAACTACAACCATCACGAGTGCTGGAAATGCAGCTGCACCAGCTCCTTGAATAAATCGAGCCAGAATAAGTATGGGAAAAAAAGAATGTCCAACAAACCCAATTACCGATCCGAAGCAATTTATTATAATTCCAAATAGGAGTAACCTTTTGATGCCTAATTGATCAGATA
>CALZEK010000061.1 GCA_945639745.1 uncultured Bacillaceae bacterium | reverse complement strand
TAAAAAGACTTATACTTAATATACCTGTGACTAACATAATATATAGTGGAGTAATTTGCTGAAATAAATAATTAATAGCTTTAGCTAGTAACGGACCTAGCATGCCGATTAGTACTGCTCCCATTAAAGTTGATAATATTTTAAAATGATATTTTTTCATCTAGATCAACTCGCTTTTTGTATATTTTACTCGAATTAGTATAGGCAAGATTAAACTATCCTACGACCAAACAAATTCAATATAAAAGTAGCAGAAAACTGCTACTTTAAATTCCTTCTATTTCCTTAGTTAGCTCGATTAATTCATCAATAAGGCTACCTATATAAGCTATTGTTTCTTTTAATGGCTTATCAGTTGAAATATCAATACCTGCCATTAGAGCAAGCTCTTTTGGCGTCTTAGTCCCTCCTGCTTTTAGTACATCCTTCCAGTCTTTAACAGCAGATTTCCCTTCACTTAATATTCTTTTAGACATCATTGTTGAAATCGTTAAACCTGCTGAGTATGTGTATGGATATAACCCCATATAATAATGTGGTTGACGCATCCAAGTTAATTCTGCTCCAGCATTAATTTCAACATCGTCTCCCCAAAAGTCTTCTAATACTTCACGCTTAATTTTATTGAGTATAGTAGCATTAACACTACCGCCTGCATCGATAATATTATACACTTCGCGTTGATATGCTGCTTCTAATAAATGTGTTACAAAATTATGATAATAAGTCCGTGCTACAATTGAAGATATAACCCAGCGCTTAAAATTTGGATCTTTTGAATGATTTAATAAATGATTTGCAACAAGCATTTCATTCATTGTTGAAGGTGCTTCAATAAAATACATCGAAGGATCAGTATTAAATATGTTCTGTTCTGCGTTTGTATATTTAAAATGGCCTGCATGACCAAGTTCGTGTGCTAAGACAAAAACGTCTTCCATACTACCTGTCCAAGAAATTAATATATATGAATGACTTCCAAATGGACTGGCACAAAATGCACCTGTAGATTTTCCTTTATTTTGAGCAAAATCTATCCATCTTTTAGAATAAGATTGCTCCACCATTTCTAAATAATCTTCTCCCATAACTTTTAACGATGCTTCAATATACTCTTTTGAACCTTCAATTGTTACTTTAGGTTCATAATTTGGATCTAGTGGGATTTTCAAATCTGCAAAGGTCATTTTATCTAATCCGTGAACTTTTTGTAGTAATTTAGCGTATTTTCTCATGTGTGGTGCAAGTTCAGTTGTAATTAAATCAATTTGTCTATCATACATCGATCGATCTACTTCTTGATCAAATAATAATGATTCAAATATGTTTTTATATCCCCGGAGGTCAGATTCAGTTTTTTCTTGTTGTAAATGCATATCATACGTCTTGGCTGTTGTATGTTGATAATTTTTTAAAGTTTTTGTAAAGCTAGCAAATGCTGCATGTCTTTTTTTAGTATCAACTTCTGATTCCCAGTCTCCTTCAAAAGAAACATAACTTAGTGGATATTCTTGATTATCTACTTTAAAATTAGGAAATTCTATATCTACCATTTTAGTTAATTCATATAATTCATAAGGACCGTTAAATACTGCTGAAAAAGCCGCTAAGACTTTTTCAGTCTCTGGTGAAAGTTGATAGGCTTGTTTTTTTATTAACTTTTCTAGGTATCCTTTATATTCTTTGCTCATTTTCATTGCTTCTAATAATACATCTGCTGGTAATGCTAAAAGCTCACTATTAACAAAGGCCAATTGACTACTTATTTTAGCTGCAATTTGTCCAAAATGACTAGCACGTGTTTGAGCTTTTTCATTTGTCTGATCAACTGATAGTGATAAATTTGAATAGTTTCCAATCGGTACTATTTTTTCAATGATTATTTCATAGTCTGCCATCATTTTAATTACAGATGAAGCATCGGTAAGCTTACCTTGATAATTTTCTTCAAAAGTATTTACTAATTCTTTTAAATGTTTGATTGCTCTTTCATAAGCTGCTTCAGTTTCAAATAAATCTTTTAAATTCCATGTTTCTTCTCGTTTTACTTCTGACCTTTTTGGCATGCTTTTCATTTTCAAATACTCTCCTTTAATTAGCTAAAGATTTATCTTTTTGCCAATTATAATATGTAGCTTTATTATTTATATCAATTTCTTTATGTTCAATTTCTATTATTTCTTCAGATAACCAATTTATCTGAGGTAAATCTTTATTTGCAGGATAAAGCCAATAAATTGTTGTATCTTTGAATTTTTCATTGTTTTTTAAACCCGTCACTGAAACTCTTACTTGATCTTTATCAGACGTATTACCGTAAATAAAATACGTATCTGCTCGGTAATTGTTAGCTGGCGATTTAACCGTATCGACTCGTTCTCCTTTACCATCAACATTTGATAACTTCATATCCATAAAGGAATAAACAATCGCAAGTAAAATAAATGTAAGTATACCTAACCCTATTACTGTCCAAAATAATGTCTTTTTAAATGACATAAAAAAATCCTCTTTTCTTTACCTTAAAGTATTACTATATTACTTTATTTGTGTTAATTCAAACTCTATAATTTCAGCTTTAATTTGAGCTATATGTTGTTCAACTAATTCTGCAGCTAATTTTGAATCACCTTTAGCAATAGCTAAATAAATAGCTTTATGTTCTTGTAATGTTTGATGGCTGGCTATTTTATTAATTAAGCGATATTTTCTCGTTTGTTTAATAGTATCTCTCATATATTCAGATAAAACATCTATTAATTCAATAAATATTTTATTTTGTGAAGCTTCTATCATCGTTGTATGAAATAATAAATCTGCCTTATCTCCTTGAGAGTTGTGAATGTCATGAGAAGCCATTAATTCTAAGGCTTCCCTCATTTTTAATAAATGACTAGTTGTTGCACGCTTTGCCGCTAAGCGAGCTGCTTCAACTTCAATAGCTCGTCGATAATCGAGCATATCATAAATAAAATCTTGTTCTTGTTTAGTTATATTTTGTGTGATTTTATTCATTAAAATATTTTCATCTTCATTCTGAATATAACTGCCACGTCCTTTAATTGTCGTGGTAAGTCCAATTTGTTCTAACTCTCTTAATCCTTCTCTAATTGAAGCTCTACTTATTTTTAACTTTTTTGATAAATCCCGCTCAGATGGTAATTTATTTCCTGCTTTTAAATTTTTACTATTTATTTCATTTTTTATATAATTAATAACAGATTCAGATGCTCGTTTTTGCATAAACTATATTCACATCCCTTATATTCTAACTGTCCTTATTATATTATATGAAAAATCTGAATATTCAATAGATATCATTTGTATTTAATAATAAATAAGTTTATTATTAAATTTCAAGTGGTCCTACCAAAACATAAATTTTATTTATGGACTAACCAATTAATTAAAAGGAGATTTTTATATGTCATTAACACAAGAAAATTTAGTGAATCATTTACATAATATTTTATCAAAAGATCAAGTTTCTATTAATGAGACCGTTTTAGAATTACATAGTAAAGATGAATCTTATCATAAGCCTCATCTGCCAGAAGTTGTTGTTTATCCTTATACAACAAAAGATACGAGTGAGATTTTAAAATTTGCCAATGACTATCAAATTAAAGTGGTTCCTTTTGGTTTAGGAACGAGTCTGGAAGGACATACGATTCCTTATCAACAACAAATGACGATTGATTTTTCATTAATGAATAAAATTATTGACGTTAGTCCAGAAGACTTTTTAGTAACGGTCCAACCAGGTGTAACACGTTCTGAGTTAAATAAAGCCTTAAAAAAACATGGTTTATTTTTCCCTGTTGACCCTGGTGCTGATGCTACTCTTGGTGGAATGGTGGCTACAAATGCAAGTGGGACAACGTCTGTTAAATACGGCGTGATGCGTGATCAAGTAAGAGATTTAGAAGTTGTCTTAGCTGATGGACGAATCATACGTACAGGAAATCGGGCAGCAAAATCATCATCCGGTTTACATTTAAATGGACTTTTTACAGGTTCTGAAGGAACCCTTGGTGCCTTTACAGAATTAACTTTAAAAGTTCATGGGATTCCCGAACATATTGTGGCTGGACGGGCAACTTTTCAAACAATTAAAGATGCTATCGAATCTGTTGTGTCAATTTTACAAGCTGGTATTCCAATAGCACGTGTTGAACTTGTTGATGAAGCTTCGATTAAACAAGTCAATACTCATAGTGATCAAAACTATCCAATAAAGCCTACTCTTTTCTTAGAATTTCATGGTAATGAAGCTGGACTTAAATCTGATGTTGAATTTATGAAATTAATTGTTGAAGATCATCAGTGTGAAAATATTGAATTTGAAAAAGATAATACTAAAAGACATCTTTTATGGAAAGCTAGACATAATTTAGCTTATGCCTATACACATGGTTACCCTGGAAAAGATATGATGGTAACAGATGTGGTCGTTCCTATTTCGAAATTAGCAGAAGCTGTTACTTTTGCACGAACTGAATTAGATAAAACAATGATAGATGGAGGTATTTTGGGCCATGTAGGTGATGGTAATTTCCATGTCTTACTTATGATAGATCAAAATAATCTCGATGAAGTTAAACAAGCTCATTCATTTAATGAAAAAATTGTTATGTTCGCAATTAACAATGGTGGTACATGTACTGGAGAACATGGTGTAGGTATTGGAAAACAAAAATACCAACGTATTGAACATGGCGAAGCATATGATGTGATGATTGCTATAAAACAAGCATTGGATCCAAATAATATTTTAAATGCCGATAAAAAAATTACACTCAATGAAAGTGAGGTCAACTTATGAAATTTTTAGAACTCATCAGTGCACTAGCCGGTAAATATTTTGCTGGATTAGTTATTTTAATAGCTGTATTAGCTTATGTTTTACCTGATTCATTTTTATTTCTAGCACAATACATAACAATTCTTTTAGGTATTGTTATGTTTGGTATGGGACTTACATTAAAACCTGTTGATTTTAAACTTATTTTATCAAATCCATTTTCAGTTATTATTGGTGTTGCCTCACAATTTATTATTATGCCTTTAGCTGCTTTTATCATTGCTTATTTATTAAAGTTACCACCAGAGCTAGCGGCTGGATTAGTGTTATTAGGGTCTGTCCCAGGTGGAACAGCTTCCAATGTAATGGTTTACTTAGCAAGAGGTAATCTACCTTTATCCATTACGATGACATCTTTTTCAACATTATTAGCACCTGTTGTTACACCTTTATTATTACTACTACTAGCTGGACAATGGATGCCTGTTAGTCCAGTTGCTATGTTTATGTCAATTATTCAAGTTATTATTATTCCTATTTTGTTAGGATTAATTGTTAGTAGAATTATGCCGACAATTGTTGATAAGGGGATTAAAATTGTTCCATTAATTTCAGTGACTGCGATTATTATTATTGTCTCTGCGGTTGTTGCAGGTAATGTTGAAAACATTGCTAATGCAGGTTTAATTGTTTTCCTAGCTGTTGTACTTCATAATGGAGCAGGATTAATTATCGGATATTTTATTGCAAAATTGATGGGTCTTTCTGAAAGTCAAAGACGAGCAATAAGCTTAGAAGTTGGCATGCAAAACTCTGGCTTAGGAGTAGCTCTAGCTACTGCTCATTTCGGGCCTTTAGCGGCTCTTCCAAGTGCTCTTGGAGCGGTTTGGCATAATATCACTGGTCCTATTATAGCTACTTTTTGGTCAAAACGAACTAAAGAATAAAAAAAGTCAGAACTTCGATTCAAATGAAGTTCTGACTTTTTATTTAACTAAATTACTTAACGTATTTTTAGTTTCTTCGGTTCCTAATTTATAAATGAGTAAAAATAATGCTTTTCTTTCATCAACTGGACTTCCATCATCTTTGTTCATATATTTTTTTATTTCCGATACCTCTTCCCTTGTAGCCATTATTTCTAATGTTTCTCTTTCTTCCATTTTATTTTCACTAATTACTTTATCTGCTAGTGAAATATAATATAATTGCTTTATTGTCATTTAACCGCTCCTATCTAAATTGTTCCAAACTTTGCTTTGTTTCTTCTGTTCCTAATTTATAAACTAAATCAATTAATTTGGCAAAATCTTGATCATAACTTTCATCATCACCTACTACTGGCGTATAACTAGCTGGTGGTGTTGCATTTTTTAATATCTTATTCTCTGCTTCTTGTTCTATTTTATTATTTTCCATATACTTTTTTATAATTTCTACTTCTTCTTCTGTTGCGTTAATTTCTAATTCAGCTTGACCAGGTAAATTTGTTTTTTCTACCATTTTGTTTTCTATTGATATATAGTAAGTTGTTCTTTGTATCATAATAAAACCCCTATCCTTTAAATTGCTGCAATATCAGATTTCGTTTCTTGAGTACCTAAATCATAAATCATATTTAAAACTGTATTTAAGTCTTCTTTATATTGTTGATTGGCCTCTTTGCTTTCATGTAAAGATAACGGACTAATCATTGATCTTCCTTCATTCTTTTCATAGTCTAAACAACGGTCTAAATGTTTTTTCAAACGTTCTATCTCTGCCTTAGTAGCTGATATTTCGTATTGTGCTTCTGTTAAAGTTTGAGTTTTCTTGATTTCTTTTGTTTTCAAAGAGATATAGTAAAGGTTTTTTTCTAACATGTTTAACTCCTCCTTTTATAATAGTCTTCCTTTATTTCATTATTTTTAAACATCAATAAGCATATATTTTGCTAAAGTTAGAATATGATTTTATAATTGTATATAAATAATACCCTACAGGGTAAAGGTTGGTGTATATTATTGAAAATTTATCGCTGGCCACAAAAAATATATAACTTATAGTGTGCCACTCGTCTTACTATTAGGCTTTTTAATTGGATCTTACTTCAACACTTCTTTTCTTCAGCCTACTTTATTAATTGCGACAATTATTATGATTTATGCAACAATGGTTGGCTTTAACTTTAATGAACTCACATCACTAAAAGGTACAAAGGTATTGTTGTTTTCAATTTTAATTAATTTTTTGATAATTCCACTAATTGCTTATTTACTTGGGATTTCCATCTTAGCAAATCATCCTCTCATGTTTGCAGGTCTCGCCCTATCTGCTCTACTACCTACAAGTGGCATGACAATTTCTTGGACAGTACTTCAGCGTGGTAACGTCGGAGCTTCTGTTAAACTAACTATTTTTGGCTTAATCATTGGTTCTGTTCTAACTCCTTGGTATCTATTATTAATGGTTGGTCAATTTGTAGAAATTAATATTTTAGTAACTATGCGAACAATTTTATTTGTTGTATTTGTGCCTATGCTTTTTGGCCAAATCACTTATAAATTGATTTTACGAAAAACAACTGTAGAAAATTTCAAACAAAATATACAACCAAATTTTGGCCCATTAAGTATCTGGGCTATGCTTTATGTTGTTTTTATTAGTATTAGTACAAAAGCCACTATGATAACAAGTAACCTTACGCTTATTTGGACGGCTCTCATTGTTTTAGTTGTATTTTATTTATTAAACTTTTTAATTAGTAC
>CALZEK010000060.1 GCA_945639745.1 uncultured Bacillaceae bacterium | reverse complement strand
ATAAATAAATAATGGTTGTTGACTAATAAATGATAAGATCACGAGTATTACTATGAAACCAATTCCACTATAGAAGACTTTTTGTTTTGTTTGATTATTAATTTTGTGATTATTGAGTTGTTCTGTTTGTTTTGACGTATGAGTGTAATTGATTAGTTGTTCTTTCAATGCATCTAATTCAGAAATTGGCATTAACTTTTGTTTTATTTGATTTGTCTCTGATTCAATCATTTTAAGTTCATTTTTTAAAATTGTTTGCTCAGATTCAATCTCTTTTTCTAATTGATTAATTTCTTGTGCTTCTATTTCTAAGTTTTTCCAAGTTTTATTAAGATAGTAAGGTAAATTTAAATCCTTTAAATCTTTTCTATCCAGAGGGATTGATAAGTCACGTAAGCTTCCTTCTATGTCATTTTCAAATGTTTCAATTTGTGTAGCATAGCTTTCTGATTCTGCTAAGTTACGTTCGTATTCATTCCTGTCGTTTAACAATTCTAACGTTAATTCTTCAATACTTTCTGGAAAAATTGACGCTTTTAGCTTCATTAATTCTTCCTGATAAGTTGTGATATTTGTTTCAATATTTGTTTGCTGACTTAATAAAGGTATTAGTTTTTCTTTCTGATTCTCTAAGCGTTTGATTCCTCCATTTGGAAAATCAATTTGTTTAGGAAGTTCTTTTAGAGATCTAGTTGTTTTTTTAAATTCATTAATCGTTGGTAATAAATGGAGTTGTTTATTTAATTGATCTAATTTCTCCCGTGCTTTTTCTATTTGATTGTTTGTCTGCTTCAATTTAATTGTATATTCTTTATGGCTTGCTGTCATTTTCGTATAAAAACTTTCTTGCTTTTTTAATTTAGCTTCTTTTAAGGTCAGTTCTTCTAGTTTTTGTAATTGTTTATTAAGCGTTGGTATTCTTCCTGCTTTTTTAAATATTTTTCCTGTCTCTCGCTCAATATTACGCTCTGCTATTTCTATATTTGTCGCACCTGCTAAACCTACATTAAATAAAATATTACCGAATTCCTGTTCTGTGATATTTCTAATGTGTAGTAAATCAATTGCTGAAAAAGAATAAATTGATGTAAAAGTTTGTTTCGTTAAACCATTTAAATATTGTGCTAAGCTTTTTTCATCATGATATATTTCATTACCTGCATATATTGATAATGAATCGTCTGTCCGTTCAATTGTCACTTCCGTAGATGATTCATCTAGAAATGTTAGAATGCCTCCGAATTTACTACTTTCAATTGGTTGATAAAAGGTTTGATCTTTTGGCGATAAACCAAATAAGATAAACATGATAAATTGTTGTAATGTTGTTTTTCCTGATTCATTTTCTCCATAGATGACATTTAGTTGATCTGGATTAAATTCTATTTGTTTATCTACCCATTTCCCAAACCCATAAATATTTGCCCGAGTAAATTTCATTTTTGTTCACCTCGGTTATAAAATTCCAATGTTAATAATTCTTTTGCTCTATTTTTTAATTCCGTTTCATTAAAATCATAGATCTCAGGATATCTTCTAGCTTGTGTATGAGTCGAGAGATCATTTAAGGATGTTTCTATATTAGATTTCTCTAAATGAGATAATAACTGTTCAAAGAAGTAGTTATTTTCAAAAAATGTACCTGTATTTAATTTCACTTTATATTTATAAATATGGCTTTGTTGTAAATCATTAATCAGTTGAATTACTTCTAGTAATCTTTCTGTCTTTTCCCACTCCGTTACTTCATCTGTTTGACTATTAATTGTGAGATGAACAAGTTCTAAATTATCCTTATTTAATGCCTGAGTTACTTTTTCTTTTAAATCATGTAATGTATCTTCTTCAAGCAGATTAACGATGATTGATTTAAATTGAATTGATGCTAACGATAAGAATGTCATAGATATATTTTGTTTACTCATCTCAACTAAATAACATCCCTTATCACCAGTTTCATTACGATGCCGTCCTTGAATATTTCCTGGATAAACAATTGGAGGTGATTCTGATAGTATTTCTCGCTTATGAATATGACCTAATGCCCAATAATCAAAAGGCTTATCTTTTAATTCAGATAATCTAAATGGTGCATAATTAGCATGTCCATGAGCGTGATCTGCTGAACCATGCAAGGTAGCAATATGATAAGGTACTTCTGTATTAACTTGATTATATTCTGCTATTTTATTTTGAGTGACCGCTCTTGTTTCATAACTAAACCCATAAATATTAACAGCTGGTTTTTCATTTTGATAATATGTATAGTGAGATACTTTTTCATCTGGAAACACAAAAACATTTTCAGGGTACTCAATTGGATAAAGGTTTCCTTGAATAAAATCATGGTTGCCATAACTCATATAGACATTTATATTATGTTCATTTAACTGATCAAATGCATTTTTTAGTTTCACTTGTGCTTTTAAACTTTGTTCACTATTATCAAATAAATCACCTACTAATAGAACAAAATCAACTCGATGTTTAATTGCTTCATTTACTAATTTACTTAATGCACTGAATGTACTTTCTTTAATTTTTTCAAAAAGCTTCTCATCAAGGTCACTTAAGCCAAGAAATGGACTATCTAAATGAAGATCTGCTGCATGAATAAACTTTATTTCTTCAGACATCTACGGACCCGCCTTTTACACTGTACTTTTATTTATCCTATCATGTAATATTAATGCGAGCAAACGTTTGCCTCTTAAGTAAATAAACACCCTTAAACTCTTAGTTTAAAGGTGTTTATTTATTTCTTTATTCTTTTTTTGACAAACTAAATGCATTTTTTATGTCTTTTAATGAACGAGATGGACCGTACATTAATACGCCTCCACGATAAATACGCGCACCTAAAACGCCTAAAATAATAATTGTTATTACAAGAATAGCAATTGAAATAACGACTTCCCATAAAGGTACTTCTAACATACCTATCCTCAAAAACATAATCATTGGTGAAAAAAATGGTATAAATGAGCTAATGGTGATTATTTTTGCTTCAGGTAGATTTAAGCCAAACATGGCGATAAAAAATGCAATAATAATTAAAATAAACATAGGCATTAATAATTGCTGTAAATCTTCTACTCGACTTACTAATGAGCCGAACATAGCTGCTATTGTTGCATAAAGTAGATAACCTAATAAGAAAAAGAGTAAACCATATAGAAAAAGAAATGGACTCACCCCACCTATTCCGATTTCTTGTAAAAAGGCTGAATCGATCCCTTTAAGCCTTGGAATAATAAGTGCTATACCTGCAATAATAATTAAAGCGACTTGTGTCATACCTAATAAAGCAATACCAATAATTTTTGCAAACATGTGCGTCACAGGTGATGCACTAGAAATGAGTACCTCCATAACACGAGATGATTTTTCAGTTGCAATATCAGTTGCAATCATTTGTCCATAGATTAATATCGCCATATATAACACAAAAATCATAACATAAACGATTGCTCGAGCAATATCTAATTCTTCATCTGTTTTAGAAGTCTTATCAAGTGCATGTTTCTCAATATGAACAGGTTCATTTAATGCTAGCAAAACCGCTTCATCAACCCCAGCGCTTTCAATAAGTAATCTATCTTTAATTTCTTTTAAATTACTTTCTAATGTATTTTGAGTTGTGTCTGTTGCTATACTTTTTGCGTAATATTTTACTTGAGGTAAAGCATGAATATCTTCTTCTAATAAAAGTAATGCTGCATATTCGTCTTTTTCAACTGCTGCTTTTCCTTCTGCTAATCCTTTCTCATATTCAACTAATTTTATTGTTGGATTTGATGATAAATTCGTTGATAATTCAGAATAAATTGTAGGTGCTTCATTAATAACCAGCACTTCTTTTCCTTCCAAGTCTGAATCAAACATTTTAATAATTGAATCTACATTTGCTACTGCTAATACAAGTAGTAATAAAATCGCTGTTGTAATCATAAATGCTTTTGACTTTAAGCGCGTCCAATATGTATGACCTAAAACAATGAAAAATTTATTCATAATGAGCACCTACTTTTTCAATAAATATATCGTTTAGTGTTGGTTCTTCTAATTCAAATTTTCTAATGAATTGCTCACTACTTAAACTAGAAAAAATTTGCTTGGAAATGTCTTCATTCTCAATTTGTAATTCACATCCATTCCTTAACGGTTTATAAGTCACTACACCAGGAAACTTCTCTAGATAGTTTAAATTAGCATTTGCATGAATGACTAAATTCTTCTTCCCATAAGCCCGCTTTATATCAGCTAGGTTTCCTTGGACCACCGCACGTCCTTTTTGTAATATACAAAGATTTTCACACATTTCTTCAACATGAGACATTTGATGTGATGAAAATATAATTGTTGTTCCTGAAGTTTTTAAATTATAAATTGCTTTTTTTAACATTTCAATATTTAATGGATCTAAACCTGAAAATGGTTCGTCTAAAATAAGCAATTCTGGATCATGTAAAACACTCGAGATAAATTGGATTTTTTGTTGGTTACCTTTTGATAATTCCTCTACTTTTTTGTTTAAATATTGAGGTATTTCAAATTTATTTAACCATTTGTTGATTTCATTTTCAGCATTTTGTTTTGACATACCTCTTAAACGACCCAGATAGGTCAATTGCTCTTTCACTTTTAAATTAGGATATAGACCTCGTTCTTCTGGTAAATAACCGATTAAATGACTTGTTTGATGATTTAGTGATTTGCCTTTCCAAGTAATTGTTCCTGAAGTTGAATCTATTAAACCTAAAATCATTCTGAATGTGGTTGTTTTACCTGCGCCATTACCTCCAAGAAAACCATACATTTCTTGAGTAGGTACATCCAAAGTTAAAGGGTGAACTGCTGTAAACTTACCAAAATCCTTAGATATTTTATTTAATTTGAGTCCCATCAATTTGCTCCTTTCTCCTGAAAAAACATACTTTAATTACTATATATATATATTTAGTCTCAATATATCATTAATTTTATTGATTTGTAAACGCTTCATCTTTTGACTTTCAATTATTTCTTTTTCATGACATAATAGTTGTAAGAGATATTCATAATAGGGGTGGTATTCGATGAAACACTATAATTTGACGGCTTTTGAAAGAACAGGTACAAAAGTAATTGATGAAGCCTTCACTGCACAAAATGATGAAGAAGCTAAAGCATGGACAATTAGAAAATTAGAAGAAGAAGGTTTTTCAGACTTACCACATCGATGCGTCACTGAAAATGCCAAATTAGTTTCATTTCAAAGATAATAAAACCTCCTAAACAAAATGTTTAGGAGGTTTTATTATTGTTTATTTCATTGAATCTTCGTATGCTTCTTCTAAAGGCTTCATAATAACTGTGCTAACTTCTTGAATTACTTGATTTAACTGATGTTCACTAGCCATGAAATTATTTACAATTTCATTAGCTTTTAGTTTTTCAAAGTGTTGACGTGATTCTTCAACTTCAGCTTCAGTCACTTGAATTCCTTGTGATTGTTTTTCATTTAAACTAATTTGAAAGTCACGGAATCCTTCATATAGACCACGCGCTTCATCATCTTCTAACATAGCTTTAAATGTCGCTTCAAATTCTTTAAATGAATCTGATTCGCGTAATTCATGTTGTACTTCTAATGCTTTTTCATCTAATTTAGACATAAGACACCTCCAAAAATTAACGTATGAAAACCACTATAACAGACCAAGCAATTTCTGTATACCGATTTTATTTAAATAATTTGATCTTTTTATAATGTATGTGTCATATCTTCAGGTACAACATATTCATCAAATTCTTTTTCTGTTAATAAACCTGAAGCAACCGCTGCTTCTTTTAGTGTTGTATTTTCATCAAATGCTTTTTTAGCAATTTTAGCTGCATTTTCATAACCAATATGTGGATTAAGTGCTGTAACTAACATTAATGAACCATTTAAAAACTCTTCAATTTTTTCATGGTTTGCTTCAATACCACGGACAGCGCGCTCTTCGAATGATAACATTCCGTCAGCTAATAATTGAGCTGATTGTAAGAAGTTATATGCTATCACTGGTTTAAATACATTTAATTCAAAATTACCTTGGCTTGCTGCAAAACCTATTGCAGCATCGTTACCCATAACTTGTGTTACAAGCATTGTTAATGCTTCACTTTGTGTTGGGTTAACTTTACCTGGCATAATTGAACTACCTGGTTCGTTTGCTGGAATTGTAATCTCACCAATACCAGAGCGTGGACCACTTGCTAACCAACGAACATCATTTGCAATTTTCATTAAATCAGCTGCTAATGCTTTTAATGCACCATGTGCATAGACAGCTTCGTCATAACTTGTTAATGAATGGAATTTATTAATTTCTGAACGGAATGTACGATTAGTTGATTCACTTATTTGTGCACAAACACGATCTGAAAATTCAGGATGAGCGTTTAAGCCTGTTCCTACTGCTGTACCACCAATAGCTAAATCTTTTAAATGCTCAGCACTTTCTTGAATCATTATTTCTGCTTTTTCTAACATACGATGCCAACCACTCATTTCTTGTCCTAAAGTAATGGGTGTTGCATCTTGTAAATGTGTACGACCGATTTTAACAATATTTTTAAATGCTTCTACTTTAACAGCTATTGAATCTTTTAACACCTTAACTGCTGGAAGCACTTCATCTTCTAATTTTAACACTGCTGCTACATGAAGCGCTGTTGGATACGTATCATTTGAACTTTGTGATTTATTAACATCATCATTTGGATGTAAAACAAGATCACTTCCTTGTTCTTTTAACCATTCGTTACCAACAAATGACAATACTTCGTTTACGTTCATGTTCGATTGAGTTCCACTTCCTGTTTGCCAAACAACTAATGGAAAATGATCATCTAATTCACCAGCGACAACTTGATCAGCTGCAAAAGCAATTGCTTGTGCTTTTTCTTCTTCTAAAAATCCAAGTTCATAATTCGCTTGTGCTGCACTTTTTTTAAGTATGGCAAATGCTTTAATAATTTCTTTTGGCATTTTTTCATTTCCAATTGGGAAATTTTGCTTACTTCTTTGTGTTTGAGCACCCCATTTTTTATCCGCAGGTACTTTAATTTCACCTAATGTGTCTTTTTCTATACGATAATCCAATTCAATTCCTCCTTGATAGGTAATTGATTCAACTTCTCTCTTATTGTAACAAATCATCTTGTTTTTATGAAATATTAAACGTATTTTGTCTGTTTTTTCATTTAACAAGCGTGTTTTAATCATTTCGTTGAAAGTTTGACACATAATTGTAACTCTTAGTTAAATTATTTTACTTAAAAAGACTTATACTAGATGTAATGAATTGATTAGATAAAGGAGTATAAACAATGCCGATGATTTGGAATCACATGTTATTTTCTGAAGAAGTTATTGATTATACTGATAAAATAATACATTTTAATTTAAATGAAAATTATCTAGTTCTCGGTTCACAAGGGAATAATTTACTTGAATTTATCCCATTTTGGTCTGAAAAAAAATGTGTTAATCTGCAAGAACCAACAGATTTCATTGCTAATGTTAATGAATATACTTTAAGTGAGTTAATTAAGTCTACCGCTCATCCCAATACGAATGTGAATTCTTATCTTATTGGTTACATTACATACTGTTTCTTAGAAACTCATTTAAAAAAATATATTGACTATTTTATTGATCTAACAGAAACGAATGAAAGTATTATTAA